>CAZUHG010000007.1:4655-32344 GCA_964620515.1 uncultured Candidatus Bathyarchaeia archaeon | reverse complement strand
TGTTTTTCCACGATATTCATCAGGGACAAGGCGGAATCCGACGCGATTCGTAGTAGAATCGAAACAACAAGGGCTATTTTGCCTTCTGGCTCGAAGGCGTTCGAAGTGTGGGCTCAGGGCAAATGCACGCTTGCGCGGATGTTGTCAACCGTATGCGTCGGCGATTTCACAAGTGTTTATTTGGCGGTTCTTCGCAGTGTGGATCCTACTCCTATAGAAACCATAAGCGTGTTGAAGGAGAAAACGAAGCAGGTTGGAACGAAAGAGAAGGTGAAACGTGAACTGGCAAAGTTGGCTGCGTCACGTTGAAGCGTTTTCTTTTATGAATGTGGTGAAGGCTGTTTCTGCAGTTTCAATCGGCATCATTTGTGGTGGTCGTTTGAACGCGTATGCGCAGACGGGTATTAGTGCGCCTGTGCGCTTCTTGTTTAATGCCATTTTTGTAGCTCTCACCACGTCGAAGAGGACTGAACCTGCGTTTGGTGCGTCAACGGTGCTGAATTTCAGGTCTATGCGCATTGGGGCGTTGCAGAAGTAGGTGCCGCTGACCCAGAAGTAGCTGTCGCGGTTGTTTTGGAGGAAATCTACGTAGTCGGTTGAGCCAGCTACGACTTCAGCCTTGTACGGGAGTGAGCTGGCTACGGATTGGGTTTTGATGACGCGTTTGGCTTCGCGTGTCCTGTCCATCGTGTCTAGGGATTCGGTTCCTCCGCCAACGTCCAGCTGGTACGTTTCAGTTATCTTTACGCCGTTGTCTGAGAGCAGTTTCAGCAGGGTCTTGTGCAGCGCGGTTGAGCCAACTTGGTCAACGAGATCATCTCCTGCGAGTGGCAATTGTGCGTTTTGGAATCGTTTTGCCCATGCTGCGTCGCTGGCTATGTAAGTGGGCGTGGCGTTTATGAAGGCGCAGTTTGCAGCTAAGGCTTGTTCCGCGTAGTGGCATGAGGCTTCTTTTGCTCCGCTTGGAAGGAGGTTGACGAGGATTTCAGCCTTTGCTTCACGAAGTGCTTCGGCGACGTTTGTGTCTGGGTGAGTGCTGGGTTGTATGATGTTTTGAGTGCTTTTGCCGATTCCGTCCAGTTGTGGACCTTTCTGGACTTTTATACCTGTTGTTGGGATGTCTGTGATTCTTGGGGCGTTGTTCGGTTTGGCGAATATGGCTTCAGCTAAGTCTTTTCCGACTTTGCGTTTGTCGATGTCAAATGCGGCTACGACTTGGATGTCGCTGGAGGTGTATCCGCCTAGTTTGGGGTTGCGGAGACCAACTGAGTTTTCTGTGAACATGCTGTAGTATCGTAATCCTTGAATGAAGGCTGAGGCGCAGTTTCCCACACCTGCCAACGCAACTTTAATTTTGGGCATCTGTGTCACCTTGTTCGGGGTTTTCTTATCTGCTTTGTCCTTATAAAAACCATCGCTGCGGTGCAATCGGAACCTGCGTGAACTGTTATGCGATTTTTCTTCTATACCCCCTTATATAAAGGAGCTATAGCGCTGAAGAAGTTTGCTTTGAGGGCGCAAAGCAGGGTTTTGAACCTCTGAGAGTGCAGATGGCACCCGCAGTGGTGTTGCGTCTATTTTATCCGAAACCTTAATTGACTGCGGTTTTCTTTGCGTGATGTGGGGTGTGCGGCTTGAAGTTTGGTGCGTACGTGTATGAGCCAGAGACTGCTGCGGGTTTTGACTTTCACTTGTTGCGCGTTAAATTGGAAACTGGCGATAGAATTCCACCGGTTCAGGGCATGTACAGCAACATTGCCGTTTTCGCGGATAACGCGGCTTCCCGCAGTCATCCAGACTGGATTTCGCAGTCGCCTCTTGGTCCAGCGCGGATGGGAAACAGTAACTTCAACATTTACTGGGATGTTGTGTGTGCCACGCAGCCTGAGCATAGAGCTGAACAATTAGATTACATCGCGGATGTTGACAGGCACTCGCTGGGTGTGTGGCTGAACAGCCAGTACTTCGCAGACCACGGTCACTGCACTTGTCCGCGTTGCAATGCGCTGTGGAAGAAGAGCGGTTTAAGTTGGCTTGAATGGCGCAGAAAAGAAGTCACCGACTACATTGCCCAAATCAGGGAACGCGTGAAAAAAGAGTTGGTCATGTGCATACAGCCTGACCCTGTAAGCTCCTATGAACGTTACGGGGTTGACTTTGATGACCTTGCCAAGTACGCTGACGCATTTAACGTTGTGATGTTCAGCAAAAGCTATGCGACGCCGTGGTACTGGGAGATGCTGGCGCGGGCGTTCAAGAAGCTGCTCAAGAAGCCAGTGTACATTAGCCTGTACGTTTTCGGTCCAGGCGACAACGCGAAAGATGTGCCATCAGCCTCCGAGTTGCTGACTGTTAGTGTTCGCTGCGCACGAACAGACATAGATGGGATTCTTTACTTGGCAAGCGGACCCAGCCAAATCTGGGATTTCCAGAAAGCAGTAGTTGACAAAGTTGAGTTGCGTGATCGGTTACAAAGCTATGGCGGTCAGCCTGTTCAGGAAGTTCTGGATTTGTTTGGAAGTTGGGAAAAAATTGTGGAGTAAGTCTCTGCAGTTTACTGTAGGGATTCTTTGAGAGCAAAAAGGTAAGACATGACTTCGTCGATTTTGGGTTCAGACATATTCAAGGCTATCTGGATTGTTGATCTTGGATTCGAACGGGCAGAAGCCTGTAGCGTCTTCAAGGCGTTGTCTATGTTTGTGAAGAGGGAATCCCATGTGATTTTGGCTTTTTTACCTTCCAAAGTGTACAGCATAAGGATGTGCGAGCTGATTTTGCTCAAGGTGTTCCTGAATCCCTGAAGGGTGCCGATGGCTTCCAAGCGGTCGCAGTCTTTTCCTGCGAGATAATCCTTAATTGTGTGGTACTGCTTTTCGAAAGTCTCAATTTCCGTGTATAGTTCAGTTTTTATTATTTCGTCTGTTCCGTCTCGCATAGATATCAGTCTCCTCTTCTGTGTCCAGCACGGCAGTAAATAAGATTTTACTTTGGAACCATGAGAAGACTTTAGAAATTTCAGGTAGGAGTTGGCTCAGCTGCTCACTTTTCTTTTGAGCTGGTAACTTCTGTATCTTTTAACCGCCAAACCAGCGAGGGATGCAATGAACAACGCGTTAAAAATAAACATTACTCCAAGGTTTTCGAAGTCATTGCCAATGAGGTTGGCGTGAACTATGCCGAAAAGCAATACTACGTACATTAAGGCGTGGAAAGCCCGCCAGTACTTCGGCGCCTTAGCGCGCAAGAGGGCTGCGAACACGGCGACGTAAAGTATGATGAAGGCAGGTCTGCCTGCTAACAGCCAGAAGCGGTCCCATGAATCGAAATTGGGCACAAAAACGGATAGGTTGAGGCGTTCTATCGCGTTGAACACTGGGTGCAGAGTGATGAAGACTATTCCAAGAATGGAGAAAACGTGGTGAACTTTCAGGAAGGGCTTGCCGAAAGCTTGCGTGACTTCCCGCAGAAACGGAGTTGTCAAGATTGCCACGCTGAGAAACAGAAAACCATACAGTCCAAAAAACCTAACAGCCACACGCGCAGGGTCTGCCTTGATGGAGCTAGGCAAAAACAGCAACGCGATAATCACTGCTAAAACGACTATTCCAAGGAGAAAAATTGCGCCTTCTCTTTTCAGAACCATAAATAAAAAACGGCGCCATTAGAATATAAGTGCTTCTGGTTGCCTTTGCTACGTCTTTCCGTATTTTCTAAATAGCAGTATCCCAATGGCTAAAACCGCTGCACTCAAGACTGATACAACAAGGAAGTCTAAGAGCACGGTTGGGCTTGTGACAGGTGCCTTGCGCAGTAACAGCGAAGTTAAGGCGTCAGTGACATAGTAGCTGGGCACGAAGCGACCAGCGGTTTGAGCTGCCGAAGACAAGGCGGCGCCAACAAAGGTTCCGAGGAACATTTGCGGTAGTATGAACAGGAAGGAAAGTCCAGTTGCGGCACCTGAAGATTTAGCGATGGTTGCAGTGATCAAGCCGAAGCCTACATTGCACAGTGAGAAGACAATAACTATCAGGAAAGCAAAAAGGACGCTTTCCAAGCAAACTTCGGGACGATAGCCGACTACGTAAGCCATAGCGAAAATTAGAATTGCCTGAACTACAGCAATTATCATGTTTGAGAAAGTTTGACTAGCCATGAACTCGGTGGCTGTGGTGGGCGTGACGTTTATTCTTCTGAGCAAACCGTTTTCGCGGTCAGTTGTGAAGGACTGAGCAACAGTCATCGTTAAGAAAATGGATGCGTAGGCGAAAAGACCTGGCACCATGTAATCAAACATGGTTTGCTTGGCAACTTCGACCAATGATGGAGTGCCAATCTGTATGGGTCGAGGCGCGGCGGTTTGCTGGTCGCCGTAAATTGTTGTCGCAAGTACCTGCTGAATTATCGGGGGAACAGCTTGGGTAGCAACCATTGACCCGCTGTCAAGATAAAGCTGAACAGTAGTGTTTATCCATTGATCAGGGCTGTTTGGCGCAGTCTGGAAAGCGTTGCAGCTGGCGCCGAAGTCTGCGGGAATTAGAAGCAGCGCCTGTATTTTACCCTGAACTAGGTCTGACTGGGCAGTTTGGTTATCTGGGTACGTTTGAACTATCAAGATTTCAGTGCTTGTGATGTTGGCGATGAAGTTTTCTGCGTATTGAGGGAAAAGCCCCTCCTCGTTCGCGTTAACCACGCCAACTTGGAACGTTGTCTGCTCTGCACCACCTATTGCGCCAAATGAGAACCCGAAAGCCAAAGTCAAGACAACTGGAAATAACAGCATGAGAAACAGCAAAGCGGGTTCGCGAATCATGTGTTTAAGGTCTTTCTTCACCAACGCTGAAATTCTTTGAAAACTCATCTACGTTTCCTCCCTTATCTTGCGCCCTGTTAGCTGAATGAAAACATCCTCCAAATTCTTTGAATTATACTTGCGCATCAGGTCAGTGGGCGCTCCAAGAGCGATTAGTTTTCCATGATCTATGATGCCGACTCTGTCGCAGAGGGTTTCAGCCTCTTCCATATAATGCGTAGTCAAAATTACGGTTTTGCCTTTCTTTTTCAGATCTCTTATGAATTCCCAAACTGCATGGCGAGATTGAGGATCCATGGCAACCGTGGGCTCATCCAGAAAAGCGATTTCTGGGTCATGCACTAAAGCCATGATCAAGTTAAGTCGGCGTTTCATGCCGCCGCTGTATTTTCCCACTCGCCTTTTTGAGTCGTCTACAAGGTCCAGTTTCTGCAACAACTCATTCACGTTTTTCTTCAATTTTTCTTTCGGCATGCCGTGGAGGTTTCCGAAGAACTCAGCATTCTCCTTTCCAGTCAGATATGTATAGACTGGCGTGTCTTGAGGGCAGACTCCGATGAGCTCTTTGACTTTGGCAGGTTCTTTTTGCACATCATAACCGCCCACGATTACTGTTCCGCTTGTTGGCTTCAACAGTCCACAGAGAATGTTAATCGTGGTGGTTTTTCCTGCGCCGTTTGGTCCCAGCAGTCCGAAGAGTTCGCCTTTGCTGACTTTAAGGCCAAGGTCGTCTACCGCAGTGACATCGGGATATTTCTTGACAAGATGCTCTATGATTATGGAATAATCATTCATTTTTCGACGCCGTCTTGGTTTCAGATTGTAGTTTTCATCCTTAAAACATTTTCATCCATTATTGTTTTGATAAAGAAGTGGCGGGCCCGCTGGGATTTGAACCCAGGACCTCCGGCTCCGCAGGCCGGTGTCATAATCCGTACTAGACGACGAGCCCAACTTGCATTGTTGCACCTCAAAATTGAGAGCAGAACAGTAAATACTTTGCGGAAACTTGAGATTAGTAGTTTAGAAAACTTTAGTTATGACTTGGGTAGTGTTTAGTAGTTTGGAGGCGATGCGATGAGCAAAGTCAATTTCGGCGTGTTTATTCCTTTTTACGCTTTTGAACTCGAAGAAAATGCTTCACCCTTGTTTAACCGTATCCGAGATGTCGTTCTGGAGTGTGAGCGATTAGGTTACCATTCCGTGTGGCTGGATGACCATTTAATGTTCGACAAGAGACCCATACTTGAATGTTGGACAACACTCGCCGCGCTTTCTTCACTAACTACGAGGATAAGGCTGGGAACCATGGTGTTATGCAGTTCTTTCAGAAACCCCGCTTTACTCGCCAAAATGGCTACTACCCTTGATGTCCTCTCAGACGGCAGGTTAGAGTTCGGCATAGGCGCAGGCGTCCAGAAAGAAGAGCACACAGCTTACGGCATACCGTTTCCCGAAGCAAGAATCAGGATAGAACGCTTGAAGGAAGCCGTGGAAATCATCAGGAAAATGTGGACTGAAAAAAAGGCAAGTTACAAAGGAAAACACTACAAAATACATGAGGCTGTATGCGAGCCTAAACCCGTGCAGAAGCCGCATCCTCCAATAACAATAGGAGGCAGCGGAGAAAAACTAACATTAAAAGTAACAGCGCAATACGCTGACAAATGCGACTTTGGATACTTGCCCTCCTTAGAGCTTTACAAGCACAAACTGGCAGTTTTAGAAAACCACTGCCGCGCGGTAGGCAGAAACCCAAAAGAAATAGAGAAGTCCTGCTGGCCCGGCGGTCAAGTGTTAATTGCCCGCAATCAAAAAGAGCTAAACGAAACCATCTTAACGTGCAAGCCGAAGAATGTTAGCCTAAACGATTTCGAAAAACTCAATCTCGTGGGCACTCCTGATGGCTGCCTGAAAAAGATGCAACCGTACGCTAATTTGGGTGTGACGCATTTTATGCTGTTCTTTGGCGACCTTCCAAGTCTGGACGGACTGAAATTGTTCGCAAGATCTGTTATGAAAAAAATGTGATTTGACGGGCTTAAGGAGCTCCTTTTTCATTAGCGAAAAAGATTTTTTGGGTTGGGTAAGCCATGCTGATGTTTTCTTTCTTAAATTCTTCCAGTATACTATAGTTTATTTTCTGTTGTGTATCCATGTATTTGGCGTAGTCTCCTGTTTTGATGTAATATACAACTTCAAAATCGAGGCTGAAATCGCCGAATTGCCTGAAATGAACTCTGTTTAACGTAGTCATCTCTGTCTCCTTTATTATTTTGGCTATTATCTCTGGAATTTTTTTGAGTTTTTCAACAGGCGTGTCATAAATTACTTTGACGGTGAACACAATTCTTCTTTTTTGTAGTTTCTTAAAGTTCCTCAAAGACGAGGCAATCAGATTCTTGTTTGAAATTACAAGCTCTTCCCCTTGCAATAGCTGGATTCGCGTGGATATCATGCCTATTTTAGTCACGGTTCCAGTATGGTCTCCGACAACTATTAAATCGCCGAGTTCAAATGGGCGGTCAAAATATATGGAGAAAGCGGTTAGGGCGTCGCTTAAAATGTTCTGCACAGCCAACGCTACGGCTATGCCGCCTACACCGAGACCCACAACAACGCCAGAAAGGTCTACATTAAACACTCCGAGGATTACAAGGAAAGCAAAAACGTAGACAACAACCTGTAAAACTTTCTTGAGAATGAATAATATGTGGTTGCTTACTTGTCTTTCACGTTTTAAGCTTTCTTCACCGTACCAGCTTATTAGAACATTAGTTATGCGGGTTATTATGAAGGTCACAACTAAGATTTCGCCAACTGTAAACGCTATAGCTAACTCCTCAGAGTAAGCTTGTAGCGAAGTGATACCTGCTAAACCGTAATATAGACCAAACAAAATTGCAAGCAGAAAAATGGGCGCTTGCACATTGCGAAGTATCTCGTCATCTAATTTTGTCTGGGTTTTTGCGGTCCATCTGCATAGGTACTTCTTAAAAATTGAATGCCCTATCCAAGCAATAAGAATTGCCAACGAGAGTATTATCACAAAAGCAACTATTTCACTGGTGATTTGATTTAGACCGACGTATTGCTGCAGCAAATCGGAGAGACCAAGCGTTGTGCTAAACATATCCCTTCACTTTTAAACTTTTGCAACTCTAAATTCTGGCGCCTTATTAATCTAACCCATTATCTGTGTTGAAATCATATAGCCATCCTGCTTTCTCATCTACGCGTCGTTTGAACATCCTGCCCAAGTTTTCCCTGTTTTTAGCTTGATGATATTTAAAGTATATTTCATCGTCCATTATGCCAAGTATCTCTATCTTGCCAGTTACGTGTGCCATGATGTATTTGAAGCGTTTACTGTGCCCGTTGCAGTTTTCCTTTGCTTTTTCCACTATTCGTACTCCTTCGCATATCGGAATTTGGAAGTGATGCTTAACTCTCTTGACTGGGCGGCATTGAAAAACGTAGTAAGGTGCAACGCCGATGCCTACCAGTCTATTCATTAGAGTTGCGAGCGTATCAGGATTATCATTAACTCCTCTAAGTAGAACTGTCTGATTGCTCAATAAAACGCCTGCTTTAAGCAGATTACTGACCGCCTTAGTAGATTGAGGGGTTATTTCTCGCGGATGATTGAAATGGGTAACAACGTAAAGTCTCTTGTCGCTCTTAGAGTGTTTCTTGAAAAGCGCAAGAATTTTTGGGTCGCTAAGCCTAGCTGGAAGAGTAACTGGAACCCTGCTGCCAATTCTTATGAAGCGAAGATGCTCTATTTTTTCAAGTACGTCAAGGAATTTTTCGAGAATTTCGTTTTTAAGCACAAGCGGGTCTCCACCGCTGATTAGCACATTGTTTATTTCTTTATGTTTCTCGATGTACTCTGCTGCTTCTCCAAAACGCTTCACGATTTCTTCGCTTGGTAAGCCAACAAGGCGTTTCCTGAAGCAATGCCTGCAGTACATGGCACACCTGTTCGTAGCCAATATCAACGCGGTTTCCGCGTATTTATGCTGGAGACCAGGCATTTTCGTGTTTGCGGCTTCGCCACTGGTGTCATAGAAGCCTTCAAGGTTCAATTCCTCAACAGACGGCACAGCCATTTTCCTTATCGGATCCGCAGGGTCGTTCCAGTCTATCAGCGACAAATAGTAGGGGCTAACGCGCATCGGGTGAATTTGAACCACTTGCTCTAACTGTTCCTCTTCATCAGAAGCAAGAGCGGCATATTTTTTGAGCCGTTTTATGTTTGAGATGCTTTTCTCTAATTCTTTATGTTCTGGCATTTATATTGAAACTCCTTGATGTCTATGCTTGAAAAAGCCAACTGAATACGACTAGAATGTGGAGCTCATTTGTCTTTGCTGGCTTTTCTCTATGAATAGTATTTTTATCATTTAAAAAAGTTGTGCATTGCGTCCTCAAAATGGAGTTAAACTTGTGAACAAATGATCTTTTCCATAGAAAAAGCTTTAAAAATGTTCCTTACATCTATTTTACTTGCGTTTGCGGACTATGCTAAACCTTGCTATAGCCGCACGCGTTTTGACCGAGCAAAGAACACAGCCACATAAGCCTCATTACACTTTCAGGTGGCTGTTCTTGTTCTTAGTCTGATTAGGTTTGTAGGTCTATGACATAAAGAATGGTGAAACAAAAATGAGTGAAAAATCTGGTAGAGTTGTCGTTCGCGGATTAAGGGAAGTTGCCGCAGCTGAAACCAGACTCAGCTTTGTAGACCCCATGGGAACCCTTTATTATTTGGGCTATAACATCGATGATCTTATGGGGCGAGTTATCTATGCAGAAGTGGCTTACCTTTTAATTCACAAGCGGTTGCCTAACCAGAAAGAACTGGACGCGTTTGAAACCGCTCTTAATTCTGAAATGAAACTACCCGTTGCAATTGTTGAAAGCATCAAATCTACCCCCAGGCACTGCCATCCAATGGATGTGTTGCGAACTGAAGTTTCCCATCTTGGAGAATACGCTCCTGAAGGCAACGACTTCTCTGAAGACGCGAATATAAGAAGAGCTACACGGCTAATAGCCCAAGTGCCCACTATAGTAGCTACTCTTCATAGAAGCCGACATAACAAGCCAGTTCCAACGCCGAGAGAAGACTTTAGCTTCGCCCAAAACTTCCTCTACATGTTTCGAGGAGCCCCTCCAGATGAAGGCGAGACAGACGTTATCCATCGTTTCATGATACTTCATGCTGATCACGGATTTAATGCTTCCACTTTCGCTGCGCGTGTAACAGCAAGCACTAATTCAGACATGTATTCAGCTGTAACTTCGGCGATTGGAACCCTTAAAGGCCCTCTTCACGGGGGCGCTAGCGAAAAAGTAATGGAGATGCTTGATGACATAAACCTGGAAGAAGAAGTGGGAGAATACATTGATGGGCTTTTAGATGAACAGAAAAAGATTATGGGTTTTGGTCACAGAGTCTATAAAGCAGAAGACCCTAGGACTAAACACCTCAGAGGAATTGTTGAAGATTTTTGCCATCATGAAAGAACACTGGATTTGTACAATAAATGCGTTAAGATTGAAGAGATTGTTCACGAGAGGAAGAAGATCTACCCCAACGTAGATTTCTACGCGGCAGTAGCTATGGACGCGTTAGGCGTTTCAAAGGAGTTCTTTCCACTGTTTTTTGCTTCAAGCAGAATATCCGGCTGGGTTGCTAATGTATTAGAACAGTATGAAGACGCAGTTCTCCTTCGTCCAGAATCAAAATACGTTGGAGAATTCGGAAGACCTTTTGTCCCGATTGAACAACGATAAACGCGCAATAGCACCATCATAAAGAGAATCAAGTGAAAAATGCAGGCTCCAAGAAAACCGGAACCCCATTTCGGAAACTTTACTTCATGATTGCTTTCAAATCTTCTTCAGCAGTTGTTATCGGCATAATGTTGAACTTTTCAACGAGCACTTTGAGTATGTTCGGCGTTATGAACGCAGGAAGACTCGGTCCAATGCGTATGTTCTTTATGCCCAAGTACAGCAGCGACAGCAGTACGGCAACGGCTTTCTGCTCGTACCACGAAATCACCAGCGACAGCGGCAAATCGTTAACTTGCACTTTGAAAGCGTCAGCTAACGCCTGAGCTACTTTAACTGCCGAATAAGCGTCGTTGCATTGTCCCATATCCAAAAGCCTCGGGATCTCGTCAATGGTGCCTAAGTCTTTGTCAAAGAACCTGAACTTTCCACACGCAAGAGTAAGCACAACTGTGTCTTTTGGCGCTTTCTCAACAAACTCCGTGTAATAGCTTCTTCCAGGCTTCGCTCCATCACATCCACCGACCAACAGGAAACGTTTGATGTGCCCGCTTTTCACAGCTTCTATAACCTTGCCAGCCACGCTTAGAACCGCGTTTCTGCCGAATCCCACAGTAACGTACTTGCCTTCCTTGTCAGCTTGAAAACCCGGCATTTCTAACGCTCGCTTTATCACTGGAGAAAAATCACCTGTAACATGCGGCGTTCCTGGCCATCCAACTGGACCTGAAGTGAAAATGTTGCCTTTGTAGGTTTCCATTGGTCTTTGGATGCAGTTTGTCGTCATCAGTATGGCACCGGGGAATGCTGGGAATTCTCTCTGCTGATTTTGCCATGCCGTTCCGTAGTGACCGTAGAAGTGTGCGTACTTCTTTAGCTTGGGGTATCCATGAGCTGGCAGCATTTCTCCGTGCGTGTAAACGTATATTCCTTTTCCCTCACTCTGCTTCAGCAACTCCTCTAAGTCTTTAAGGTCGTGCCCAGAGACGAGAATTGCTTTTCCACGTTTGGTGCCCAACGGAACTTTTGTTGGCACTGGATGACCGTACATCTCGGTGTTTCCAGCGTCAAGAAGTTCCATGGCTCTAATGTTGATTTCGCCGCACTTCATGACTAAATCTACAAAATCGTTTACACCAAGCGACTTATCCAACGTAGCCGCGAGACCGCGGTAAACGAAGTCGAAGACTTGGTTATCTTTCTTTCCAAGAATGTACGCGTGATACGCGTAGGCTGCTACTCCTTTTAGACCATAAGTTAACAACCAATAAAGCGAGTGAAGGTCTGGGTCTGCTGCGGGGTCGGATTTTATTCCAACAAGCTTCCCCTGCGCAATCAAGCCTTCCTTGGTTTTTTCTAAAGCCAAGTTGACGGGCCCACTGCTTGTGTCAATGCGACCTCCGGATGCTTGTATCTTCTTTCGCAGTTGCTCGCGTAGCTCCACTGCTTTCCCGATATAAGTGACAATATCGTCTGGGTTAAAGTTCACGTTTGTCAACGTAGCGAACAAAGCTTCGCAGGTGAACACGCTGACCTCTTCGGTTTCGACGCCGACTTTCCGTGCTTCAATGGCTAACTGTGAAAGCCCTCTTAGCATGTAAACCAGCAAGTCTTGAAGCGTAGCCACGTCAGGAGTTTTTCCGCAAACGCCCACAATCGTGCAGCCTTGTCCTTTGGCAGTTTGTTCGCATTGGTAGCAAAACATTTGTTCTTGGCTCATTTTCTCATTCCACATATGTTAATAGTCGTGAATGCAAATATCCTTTATCCCGAAAAGGTCTGCACCGCTTGTTTTACACTTCGATAACAACGTGATGCGATTTGCGCCGCACACCCGTTATTGAACGAGGCTCCGATTGTTCGAGTTAAATTGTTTTCTGGGAAAGAAAGTTTTGAAGTAGAAAGTTTATGTTGGCGGTGCAGGTCTTCTTCCCAGAATAACATCCACGTCAACTGTTGAACCATCTCGCACAACGGTAATAATCAAAAGCTGACCTGGCAGAGTTTTCTCTTCAAGATAACTTGCCAAATCATCATTGTTTCTTATCAGGGTTTCGTTCATGGCAATTATGATGTCGTTAACTCTCAACCTGCCATCTGAAGGGTCTCCCGCTACGACTGAAGCGATTCTCCAGCCGTAAGTAACATCTGCGCCTATTTGTTGTGCCATGCTGTAGCTCATATCCTGTCCTGTAACGCCCAAGTAAGAGTGGTCGCGGTAAGTTCCAGTTGTTATCAAGTCGGATATTTCCCTGAGAATAGTGTTTGATGGAACGGCGAAGCCTAATCCCTGCGAGTCAGAGACTATTGCCGTTGTTACACCCACGACTTTTCCAACAGCGTTAAGCAGTGGACCACCCGAGTTTCCAGGGTTTATAGGCGCGCTAGTTTGTATGATGCCCGCAATTGCGAAAGCACCTGCATATTCTTCTTCCGTGAGGGTTCTGTCCAGAGCGCTTACCACACCAGTGGTTAATGAACCGACTAGGCCATAGGGGTTTCCTATAGCTATAACTGGATCTCCTACACGCAACGTAGACGAACTGACAATTTCGATAGGCTTGAACTCGCTCGTAGGAGCGTCAACCGAAAGAACCGCTAAATCCGAGTAGGAGTCAGTTCCAAGGACTGTCGCCGCGTAGCCATTGCCGTTTGAGAAGGTAACGCTTAAACCTGATGTTTCGTGTACAACGTGGTAATTGGTTATTATCACATTTCTATTCGAAAATGTATAGACAAAACCTGAGCCTTGGACCCCTTCGTCGCTTGTGGTTCCTTGAACTAAAACAACCGAGTCTCGTACACTTGCATAGATGTCTGCTAAGGCTGCGGCGTCTTGGTAGATAGCGATGTTTTGGTAAGTAAGGTTTTGGGTGTTTCTGAGCTCTGAGACTTGGCTCTTTAGAGATGCAACTTCGTCACTTAGTTCAGTCATTTCTTGGAAGGTTATGTAAAAGCTCAATAGCCCTCCAACGAGTAATCCTGCCGCAAATAGAAGTGCGAAAAGACTTGCTGAAGCCTTAACGTAACCGTTAGCTTTGTGCACTCAAGGTACCTCGCTATACGAAACATTACCCGTTTTTTAGAAATAAAACTTGCTATCTTCTATCGATAACGTCTAATGCTTCAGGTCCTGTGCCGATTAGAACCACGGGTAATCCAGTCGCGTTTTCAACTTTCTTTATAAACTGTTTTGCATCTGCTGGAAGTGCATCAAACTTCTTCACGCTCTGACACTTGGGAAACACGCAGTCGAGTTTTGTCACCGCAACTTGCGTTGCACCGTTTATCTTAGCGACTTTCTTAGCTAAGTCAAAATCAAACGGAGCAGAACGCCTGTTACGACCTGTCCCAGCAGCGGTTTCAAACCAGCCCCTTTCCTTCGCTTCTTCCATCGTGATTTCTCCCGGCAGAGGTCCAGCACCAACACGAGTTATGAAAGCCTTGTACACCATTAGGACATCGTCAACTCTTGTTGGACCTACTCCTGCTTCGGAGCATATGGCAGCTGCGCCAGTGTCTCTTCCAGTCACGTACGGGTATGTTCCATAAAAAAGCGACAGCATGAAACCCTGTGTTCCTTCAAGCAAAACTTTTTTGCCTGCGTCGATTCCTTCGTTAATTTCTGTTGCCACATCCGCAAGGTACGGCTGCAGTTCGGGTATGTCTTTGGCGAGTTTGGCTGTTCTTCTTACGCGTTCTTCAAGTGCTGGTCCAACACCCCAACCAGTGGTGCCTATGCCTTTGTTGACAGCGCTGGTTTTATCTTGAATAGAATGTTTCTCCTCAATAATCGAAGCCATCTGGTCAATGCCTATGCGATTACTGTTAACCTGTGTTAACTCAAGTTCCTTGAAGAATTGACCCACATGAACGTTTGCTCCTGCGGAAATCAGTAAACGGCATTTTTCGTACAGGAAGCCTGCTGGAACCATGTGTAAAGCGTACTTTTGTTCGCCCCTCCAAACGGTGTGTGCGGCGTTCACTGAACCTGTTCTGACGCAGAAGTCGAGTTTGTCTTTGAGGGCGAGATAGGAGATTATTTTTCCTTTACCTTCATCTCCCCAGAAGGCACCTACGATAACCGTGCAAGGCATTTAATTCACCATTCAAGATTTGATAAGAGTTATTTAAAATTCTTGTTGTTAACGGTGTCGGGTTTAGAGCTCTTGGATTTCGCATTTGAGCTTCTTGATTAATTCGTCTGCTTTTAGCGGTTCCACTTTCAAAGTGTAGAGCTTGCTTGGCGTGCGAAGTTTAAGCTTCACAGTTTCCTTAAGCTTTTTAACTGCACAGTATTTGGCGTTGGCGCTCATTGCCACAAATTTTTCCGCATCCAAGATTTCAGACGGCATATGTGTCACTCACGTTCGCTTTGATGGATATTGAGCGAGTTTTTATCTGTTTTGGTGCGAATGCCCTTAACGCTCATCTGAAAATCAAGTTGGCTCCTGTTTTTGGTTCTTGCACGCACATTTAGGCATCAATACAAGACAGCTTTAAATCTGAAGTTGCCTAAAGTAAACACTGAGGCTGGGGTTATGAGTAATGATAACGTCTTGATTGCGATAACTGCGAGTAGAGCGAAAGGAGAAATTGTGTATAGCTTGGAGTGCTCCAGCGACTTGACAAATGAAGAGTTTGAGTACTACCTTAGTGAGCTTATCGGCGGCATATGCGAGTGGAAGAAGGACATCTGTGCGGAAAAACTCAGAGGCTTCAAAGGTAAAATCAAAAAGAAGAGAAAGCAACGAGCTTAGCGGTTAAGCAAACGTGACTCCAAATCTGTAGCGTCAATTAAGAAGCTATATCTATTAAAAACCAAAGAACCGTGTGGACAAAGTGGAATAAAGCCGCAATGCTTGATTAGAACCTAAATGGAGCATAATAAAGAATGAAACAGGCTATCGCTCTGTCCTTAATCCTGATAGTGGTAATCGCAACCACTTCATTCCTTATTTCATACTCCATAACAAACAACAATGCGGAGACGACACCATTCTACGTCGGTGTCAGTTTCTGTGGCGACACCCCTGTGGAAGCCAAACTTTTAATCGACAGGGTCAAAAACTACACTAACCTCTTCGTTCTGCAATCAGGTCCAATAAGCAAAAATGAAACCGCTACCAACGAAATTTGCGATTACGCTGTTGCCGCAGGACTAGATATAATAGTTTACTTTGGTTGGTTTGACCCTGATTGTCCATGGCAAATACCGTGGCTTGACATGGCTAAACAGCGATGGGGCAACCGGTTCTTAGGCGTGTATTACTATGATGAACCTGGAGGAATCCAGCTTGACTACGATTGGGCGTATCTTTTTAACCACATAAAAGAGCTGAATCCAACTTTGTACCAGGAATATGCTCCAGCAATAGAGGGCGATAATGGCTCCATGAACCAGCTTTATGAACTATCGGCAAGAAGGTACGTTGAAGCCATCAAAACAGATTCAGGGCTTAACGCTTTGAAAAACCGTTCGATTACAGCTTTCACTTCTGACTATGCGCTTTACTGGTGGGACTACCTGAGCGGCTTTGATGTCTTGTTTGCGCAGTTCGGCTGGAACCACACTACGGAGCAGGACATTGCTCTCATTAGGGGTGCTGCAAATCTGCAGGACAAAAGTTGGGGTGCAATAGTGACTTGGAAATACAATGCGACACCGTATCTGGCAAGTGGTGAAGAGATTTACAGTCAGATGTGTATGGCTTATAAGTGTGGCGCGGAGTACGTTGTGCTCTTCAACTATGCTGAAGACATGGATGGTGCTTACGGGACTTTGAAGGATGAACATTTTGGCGCTCTGGAGCGTTTCTGGAATGAGGTAGTGCAGAATCCAGCGGTGGTTCACGGCGGAGTCAAAGCTGATGCCGTGCTGGTTTTGCCTAGTAATTATGGCTGTGGGCTGCGACGTGCCGAGGATGGAATTTGGTTTTGGGGACCCGATGAGAATTCTTCTCAAATATGGGAAATCTCGCGTAAACTCCTTTCGCAATACGAATTGCGCTTGGACATGGTCTATGAGGATGCTGCGTTTCCAGTGGCAGGCAAGTATTCTCGAGTTTACTATTGGAACGAGACAGCCTGAGTTTGTTGTGTAGATTGAGTTCTGGCGGTTTGCGGAAAAGCATATTTAATTATACCTTTAACAGGTAGATGACGGTTTGGTGGTGTAAGCGTTGGGCGTTTTTGTAACAAAGGCAGATGGCACTAGGCAGTTGTTTGACAGAGAGAAAGTTGTTAGAACTTGCTTGCGGATGGGCGCAAGCAGGAGAACTGCCGATGAGGTTGCAGAACGGGTTGAAAAGAGCCTTTACGATGGGATGCCAACCAGTAAGATTCTTCAGATGACGTTCAGGTTGCTACGGAAATACAAGCCTGCAGTTCGGCATCTTTTTGATTTGAGAAGAGGGTTAAGCTTGATGGATTCAAAGCCAGAATTCGAAAGCTTTGTTCAGATTTTGCTTGCGCACAACGGGTTTGAGGTGTCTCCTAACAGGCTTTTAACGGGAAGATGTGTGACGCATGAGGTTGATGCCATCGCGAGAAAAGGTGGCGTAACGTATTTTGTTGAGGCAAAACATCACGTGAACTATCATACGCTAACGGGACTGGATGAAAGCCGAATAGCTAGAGCTATTCTGGAGGATGTTTCTGAAGGTTTTGAACTTGGCAAAAACAGCTTGAAAGTTGACAGGGCAATGATAGTCACCAACACCAGATACTCGGAACATGCAGTACGCTACGGCAAATGTAGAAATATCCTTCAAATCGGGTGGAGTTCTCCAGCTGATCTTAGTTTACAAAGCGTGATTGGAGAAAAAAACTTGTATCCGCTAAGTTGTCTTAGAGACTTAAAACGCGAAACGAAAACGAGACTAGTCAACTCAGGAATAGTGCTCCTGAAGCAGTTGTTTGAGGAGGAACCGTCAACGCTTGCTAGGGCAACAGGGGTTCAACAGGAAACTCTTGAACAAATCATAGAGAACGCGAGAACCAGTAGAATGGTCGCAAACAACTTTTAGCTCAGCTTTTAAGGCGCCAGTTTTCAACATGTTTTTGGTTGCGGAAAGCGCCAATAACGATAGACCCCCTACTGGTTTCTGCAACGCATTTCTGTTAGGATTCAAAGATGATGGTTTGTTAAGAAATTTGGTGTTTATCGTGGAAACAAAAACGAGGGGGTGGGGATAGGTTGTGCGGTGGGTGTGGTTTAGTAGAATCCTTGTATCGGTGAGTCGTCCTGTTCGAATTGCATTTCTTCTATGGTTGTTTTCGTTAAGGCTTTGATGTCGTTGAAGTATGAGAGTTCGCCGTAGCCTACGAGTGTTATGGCGGTTCCTTCTAATCCCATTCTGGCGGTTCTGCCGATTCTGTGGAAGTAAACTGGCGCCTCCAGCGGCACATCGTAGTTGATTATGTGGGTTATTCCTTCAATGTCTAAGCCTCTTGCGGCAACGTCCGTTGCAACCAGCAACTTGAGGTTTCCGTCTCGGAAGGCGTTGATTACGTGATCTCTTTGGGGTTGAGTGAAGCCTGCGTGAAGTGCTTGGGCGTTGTAGCCGCTTCTTCTCAGTTTGTCTGTGATGGCGCTTGTGCCTCTGCGTGTTTTGCAGAAAATTATTGCTCTGCCTACGTGGTTTTCCCTCAGAAGGTCGCAAAGGACGTCATATTTGCGATGGGGGTTTACAACCATGTAGTACTGTTTCATCTGTGTGAGCGCGATTTCGTCTTTGCTTACAAGTATCTTTTCTGGGTTTTTCATGTACCTGTTGCAGACGTTCATCACTGTTTTGTCTATTGTTGCTGAGAAGAGGCTTGTCTGCCTGTTTGTTGGCGTTCTTGCAAGAATGTATTGTATGTCTTCGATGAAGCCCATGTCCAGCATCCTGTCTGCCTCGTCAAGAACTAAGGTCTTCACTGAATACAGGTTCAGTGCACCTCTCTTAAGCAGGTCGATTAGTCGGCCTGGTGTGCCCACAACAATGTGAACACCGCTTGCTAATGCTCTTATTTGTCTTTGGATTGGTTCTCCGCCGTAGACGGGCAAAACCTTTAGTCTCGCGTACTTCGCGAACAATTTGATGTTGTCCGCTACTTGCACGGCTAACTCGCGGGTTGGCACTAAAACTAAACCTTGAACTTTTCTGATTTCAGGGTTTAACCTTTCAACCATGGGCACTCCGAACGCGGCGGTTTTGCCCGTGCCCGTTTGTGCTTGCCCGATGACATCCTTGCCTTTGAGCAGCGGTATTATCGCTTGAGCTTGAATCGGAAAAAGACTTTCAAATCCAAGTTCCTTTATACTTCTTAAGACTTCCACACTTAGGGGTAAGTCTTTGAATGCTTGCATTTCCATTATTTCATTTTCTCCTGCCACAAAATTTTCATGGCTTTCCAAAAGCTTTTTGATGCTTCGTTAGTAACATGATGAATGTGACATACCAACACCATCAATTCGAATATAAAAAGGTTTAGTCTGTTTTCAGCCAAAAGAATCACGTTCCAAGCCTGTTTTGCCTAAACGACAGAAAAAATGGCTCGGTCGGCAGCGGGTGAACTCTTGCTCTGCGGTGCTACCCCCTCCCTTTTATATAACTTGAACTTCCGTATAGAACTGTTGGGAGATTCACGGCTTGGTTGGGCTATACCAGAGCCTTTTGCCTTTTACAAACGCGTCTTTGCCTTGTCTTTTGAGGGTTCTCAGGTTCTTTTTGTGTGCTTCACCGTGAACAGGCTTAAGAAAATCCAGTGTTTTGCAGCTTTCAAACTCTTCGCAAAGCCAACAGCCTTCTAAGCCTTTATTTTGGGCACATTTTCTGATTTTGCAGAAGGGTGAACCTCCGCCGTTTCTGCAGCCTTTTTTGCAGCGGAACTTCACCATTGCACCAAGAACTTTGTAGCACTCGTCATAATTCTTGAAATCCTTGCCAAATCCGAACCCAGAAATGAACTCCGCAAACTTGTCGTATCTTGCCTTTCGAAGTTCCTCTCTCAAATCTCTTGCAAGGTCTGGGATTCGCCCATTAAAACCGTGGCAGTCTCCACAGTAAAGACCACAGTATCCAATTAGGCTGTTGTCCTGTGTCATTGCTTTTACCTCAGGGATGTCTTTTGTCAGCTCTGTTGCAGTGGAATTGCCCAATAGCTGGAGAAGTCGCCTTTCACCCATTTTCCGCCTAAACTTTTCACGACATCGTTGATTTCGTTCCATTCAGCTTTCAAGTACTGAGTCGGCTTTACCACAACGTAATCTCCGTTTACTGTGAAACTTAACAATTCCTGCTGCTCTGGGCTGAATTCCTCTTCCACTGCTCTAACGTCTTGACTTGCTGGAACCGACGCTTTCTCTGCAGGCTTAGGTTCAGGTTTGACGCTGGCTACGGGCTTAGGCACAGGCTCAGTTACAGGTTTAGTTATGGGCTTAGGTTCAAGCTTAGTTTCGGGTTTGGAGCTTGAGGTGTAAGTTACATTTAATTCGGGAATTGGATAAGCGTCTGCAGCGTCTTCAAAACTGTCACTTCTTACTATTGCGAGCACTTGTTTGGCGAATAAATCGTACTTGACATCTAAAAGTTCAACGTTGTCGGGCAGGTTAGAAGCGAAAGCCGCTGCTTTTCCTTGCATTGCTTTTATAAGGAAATCTGGATTCAGTTTTATAATTCTCATTTTCATGTTCTCAACACTCACAATTCTTTGCTTAACTGGTGGCAAACAACTTAAAAGTATTCCTCGACATTGGTTGCTTTATATTCAGTTACGTTAACGTCTTATTACTGCTTCCGCTTGTTCTTTTTCTAACGTAAGTGAAAACTTGGGAAACGGAAGGTTATTAAATGTTTAGCCTGCTTTAATATAGCATGGGTAAACGAGAACTAATTATCTTGTTTACATGCGTTTGTTTACTGTCATCTATTGTTGTATATGTAATATCGGGAACAAACTTGCTCAATGGTGAACCTGCTGCACCTGACGGGGAATCTCCTCCTGCAGATGATACTCAGCCAACCGATAATGCTCCTCCAACCGATGATACTCCTGCAGATGATACTCCTCCAACTGATGATGCTCCACCCACCGATGATCCGTCACCAACACCCACTCCGACCCCTACTCCAGATCCTACACCTACTCCCACGCCTACACCAACACCAACTCCACCCACCAACACAACGCACGTGAACATCCCAGACCATGAAAACCCTGCGGACTACATCTGGAACAGCTCCACCGTCATCGATATAATATTGAACGGAACCTCAATAACCGTTTACCCCACTGGTGCTGCAGCGGTTGACGGCAGCAAAGTAACCATCAAATCTGTCGGCAATTACAGAATTAGCGGCTCGTTGACTGATGGGCAAGTGATCGTGGATACAGATGATGAAGGGGTTGTGAGGTTGATATTGAACGGCGTTAACATCAACTGCGCCACGAGCGCGCCTATTTATGTTCTGGACGCAAAGAAAGTTGTCATCATCCTCCAAGAGGGCACTGAAAACTACGTGGCAGATGGGGCGTCGTACGTTCTTGAAGCGGGGACAGATGAGCCTAACGCTGCAGTTTTCAGCAAGTCCGATCTCACTATCTATGGGACTGGTTCACTGAATGTTGATGCAAACTATAACGATGGCATTGCAAGCAAAGACGGGCTCGTAATCACGAACTGCACCGTAAACGTAAGTGCTGTGGACGATGGCATCCGCGGTAAAGATTATCTTGTTGTTAGAGGCGGGAATGTCACTTTGAATGTGGACGGTGACGGCTTGAAATCCGACAACGCTGAGGACGTTGCGAGAGGTTATGTTTCTGTCGAAAGCGGCGTGGTTAATGTCGTATATGGCGGGGACGCTGTTCAGGCTTCAACAGACGTTATTGTAGCTGGCGGGGCATTCAGTCTAACCCCAGGCGGCAGTGGCGCATCTGCCAAGGGACTCAAAGCTAACGTCAGCATAACTGTTGATGGCGGAACCTTCGTGATTAATTCTGCTGACGACGCGATTAACTCAAATGGAAACGTCACGATTAACGGGGGCGTTTTCACCATTTCAACTGGTGATGACGGCATTCATGCTAATGTCTATTTGGAAATTAACGGCGGAAGCATCACTATTACGCAATGCTTTGAGGGGTTGGAGAGCAACGCAATCACCATAAACAATGGCTATATCAAAATCAACTCAAGCGACGACGGAATAAACGTAGCTGGAGGAAATGACGGAGCAAACCCAATGGCGCCCCCTAACGAAGATCAGTGGCTCCACATCAACGGCGGCTACATTGTCATTAGCTCAGTTGCTGACGGCATTGACACAAACGGATACATGGACATGAGTGGTGGCGTCGTGATCATTAACGGTCCATTAGACTCTATGAATGGTGCAATAGATTATGGATCTGGCACGTTTAAAATCACAGGCGGAACATTGGTGGCTGTAGGCAGCATAGGCATGGCACAGGGTCCAACCGCAGCGTCTACTCAGTATTCCGTACTCATAAATCTTAACTCACAGCAGACACCTAGATTAATTAATCTTCAGAAGGCTTCAGGCGAAGTAATTTTTACCTTCATGCCCACAAAAAGATTCCAATCGATAGTCTATTCTTCTCCCCAGCTTGCACCGGGTCAATATAGCCTATATCTGGGAGGAAGCTCCACAGGCACTCCCACGGACGGCTTATACGAAGGCGGAACCTACACTCCAGGAACAAAATACACCACCTTCACCATTTCCAGCATTGTAACGACTATTGGTGGTGGCGGCTGGGGCTTTCCTTAATGCTTATTTTATGCTGATTTCCTTACGGAAAAGTTTTTGAAAACTCTAATTTCATAACCAAATTGCAGAGATGTCTCCTACCGCTTCATTTTTTATTCTTTTCTCAAGCTTTCAATTATCTGACTATAGTCTCTGTCTTGGTTGGAAGCGTTCTGGTATGCCAAGTCTGCAGTAAGCTCCTCAAGCGATCTTATTCCTGTGACGGCTGTGCACACGCCAGGTTGGTCAAGAGTGTAGCTTAAAAGTTTAGTTGAGGTAGCTTCTTGCGGCACGTTCATGGTTGTCATTTTCCAACCTGTTTTATAAACGGGAATCGTAACCTGCTTTCCAGCTTTGAGCAGTTCTCCGCCAGCGAAAGGTTTCATCGCCACAACCCCTACTCCAAGCTTGCTGCACATCCTCAAAGCCTCTGTTCTTGCGGGGTACATGTGGTTTGCCACGTTAACTTGATGCATCACGCAATCCACTATGCCCGACTCAGCTGCAGACTTAACCACTTCTGGGTCATGTGTGCTGACTGAGATGGCTTTGCCGATGCTCTCCTGTTTCAGTTTTTCCGCGAGGGCGACAATACCTTTTCGTTTAACCTCCATCCAGATTCTGAGGTTAGGCACATAATGAATCATGATCACGGGTGCAGAATCAAAATTCAACCTTTCAAGCAGCATTCTCAGAGATTTTTCGCATTCCGAAGGGTCACGGCTTCTCTTGTATTTGCCGTTACTGATACAGGAGCCGAGATGTAACGCTAAAACAGCGTTTACTCCTTCCTTGCGTAAGGCTACATTTAAACCGTCGATTATGTTGGAGAAAGACCATACAAGGTCAAAGTAGTTTACCCCAGCCCTTAGGGCTGAACTGAATATGCGCGTGTTTTCTTCAGTTGAAACTTTTTTCAAGTGCTCAGTGCCTAAGCCTATAACACTAACCTTGAAACCTGTCTTGCCCAGTTGCCTGTACTCCATAAACCATGAAAATACTGTGAAGCCTTTTAAAACTGTTGACTGTGATGGCGGGCGGGGTGGGATTTGAACCCACGACCCCCAACTTAGGAGGCTGGTGCTCTATCCAGACTGAGCCAGAATTCACTAAGTACCAGCCACTTAGCAAACGACTCAGTTATCCGTACTGAGCTACTCGCCCACTATTTCATCTCCATTAAAGTAGCCAGATTCTTTAAGTTTTAGGTCACCAAGCAAACGGGACTGGGCTCGGGAAAGGTGGAGTGCAAGTTGTTATTGGCAGTTCATAACGTTTTTAGCATATCTTCCGCTAGATGCTAGTGCTGGTGAACATGCAGTGAAGGCTTTACCCAAGAGACGCAAGCACCCAACAGCACAAGACCTAACCGTCAACATGTCAAAAACCAGCATTTTCAAGTACCAAGCCATATGGTACGCAAGCTTCATCGCCGTGTACATATGGTTCATGTATTGGGTAGCCTACGACCTTTTCGTCTGGCACAAACCAGTTTCCGAAGTAAACCCTGTGAATTACGTCGGGGCGATTGCTGCAATAGTGTTCATCTGGGTAGGAGCTAAACTTTTGAAGTCCGACCGAATCAAAGCAAGTTCGCAGCAGAAACTGCTGCCACCACAACCGCCGCAGAAACCTGTACCACAAAAAACGATACAAAAACAGGTACCGCAAAAGCCGCCGCGAAAAACCGCCCCCGCAACCGCACCTGCAAACTCCACATGCGCCCACTACCTCGGATATTTAAATCAGCGTGAGAAGTCACAGGAAATACCTGCAGAATGCTTCACGTGCGAATACATAATCAAATGCATGGGCTCCACAAACTAGCCAGCGTTCACGCTTCCTGTTTTGTCACCGTTTACTCGGCAAACTCCCAAGTGACGCCGACTTTTCCATGCAAAAACCTTAAACTACACAGGCGTGAAGTGTAAAGAGTTGGTGCGGGGGTATCCGAGCCAGGTCTAAATAGGCGGCCAGATTTCGATTGCCTAAGATATGGAGGAGGACTTAAGATCCTCTGGCGAAGGCCTTCGTGGGTTCAAGTCCCACCCCCCGCACCATTAAGTTATGGCATAATGATTTGCCGCCATTCTAGCGGTAGACAGTAAAACTTGCCTGCAGAGAACTAAAGAAATAAATAATAAGAACTTGAGAGAAGCCCCTTGAATGAAATAACGGGTTAATTCCAAATCTGGAAGGGCGGTTCAATATGGTTGAAGTAGCGAAATACAAACAAACATTATCTGTATACTTGATAGCGTTTTGGATGGTAATCAACATACTTCTCATGCTGCTGATGTTGCCAGCAGATTACGTGGACCTAAACAATTGGATAGAACTCGCATTGTGGTTATCTTCCATTGCGGGTTTGCTATCAATGAGAAAGTGGGGCGCTGCCTTTGTAATATTCACGTTGTGCTACACTCTTAGCACAAGCGCAGGTATTCTCATTTACTATTATACTTATCCTCAAATCTGGCTGAACGCCGTTCGCGTAATAATAAACGTGCCAATCATCATTTACATGTTCAGAAACATGTTTGCAGGTAGATTCAGATAAAATATTATTTCTAGAATCTCGCTGCTGCGTTGAATTAATCACGCTGTTGCTCGCTTGGGATAAACAGTAACATTATGCCGCTGGCAGAGATTGACAGACGCTATTTTGCTTTCTATAAAAACGTGCATTTTCAAGTCAATGCAAATAACTTGCGTTAGAGGGTAACCGCTTAATTCTGCACCAAAGGAATAGTGATTTCACGAATTAATGGGCGCGCGGCTGAAGCAACCTCAACCACAGCAAACACGAAAGATACGAGGTCCGATGGAAGCGCGCCAGAAGAATTAAACTTCAAAATCAACCTGCGCCCTCGATCTTCAAAAAGCATTTCGCTTATAGAGACTTTCGAACTATCAAATTTTGAACCAGCCAATAAGGCTGCTGCTCTTTGTGCATGCTCAAGCGTGGCAAAATGCATTTCAACTTGCGGCACCAATCTGCACTTTGAGCCAAGATTCTGGTCGTTCAACTACATCACTTACACGTTGAAAGACCAGCATTCAAATTAAGAGTTTCACCAATAGAATAAATAGACTATGCAGTTTTCAGTTGCCTCGCTTCAGCCGCATAGTTTACATAATAGCCATCAGCATTTTCAAGTAACCAGTTTTCAAGCGCGACCTATACTGCAATTTGCCTAACTCTGAAACTTTTAAATTTAGCACGTGCTGAGTCTGCCTCAGTTACTCTCCTTTCTCAAACAGCAGGTAATGATTGGTGCCCATTGTCATCGTCGCGTTCCCAGCACATGCATACGTGTGCAAACGCCACCCCGCATTTTCCCACTCTTCAATTACCTTCCCAATGTTTTCATGATGCCCAACAAGCACACATTTCCATTCTTTCAGCTGCTCACCTCCACACCATTATGCGGTAACTGTAGATGCATCCAAAGCCTATTCAAGTTTAGCTTTTTTGATTCAAGTTTATGCTCATTATCTTCAATTCATAAGAGTTAAGTTGATGGGAATCATCAATCCAAGACACAACAGAGGGAAAAGACATGCCAGAATATTTGGTATTGCTTAAAGTGAACCCAGCCAAGTTAGCTGAGACGTTAGAAGCCATACGAAAAATGGAGCAGAAGCCAGTTGCAGGTGTAGACTTACAGTACAGCATAAACATCTTCGGTGCTTGGGATGCAGGTCTCTGGATAAAAGCTGACGAAAACGCCCAAACTTTACAGTTTGTACAGAAAAAACTGAAGGAACTTAACGGCGTGACCGACGTATACCCGATTCCTACATTTCCACATGGCGACGCAGACAGCACCTGAAAGCCTGAAAGAAAACACAGATAGTAACTTACCCATTAAAGACAAGATGCAACGTCAAGGCGGCGCGACCTTAAAGCTAACTGGGTGTAAGCCCATTTTCGGTGGGGCTTATCTCTATTTTTTTATTCTATATTTCAAAGTTTTCATAATGGATGCTTTTATGGTTCTGTTTAATGTGAATACAAAATTGGATAGGTAATACTTACTCTACTTAAACAAGCTCTAAATATGCTTTGGGAGCAACTTTATTCAACGAAAAGGCGCTGAAGTGTGCAGAAGACAGAAAAAGAAAAACAGGAGCAAACAGAAAATTACCGTTGCCCCAATCCTAATTGTAATAGAGTTTTTGCCAGACCTAAACTGATAAAATACTCTGTATGTCCCACCTGCCAAACACTTGTTAAAATGGACACGGCAGAAGGCAATGTCCAAAAGAAAAAACGTGGACCAACAGAAGAAGACATCAAAAGAAAGGAAGCCGAGCGGTTGGAGGCGGAACGGAAAGCGGAGCGGTCAGAGGCTGAACGATTAGCGGTCGAAAGAAAGGCAGAGCAACTAGAAGCCGAGCGACTGGAAGCACAACGAAAATCGGAAAGAATAGAGGAAGAACAAAAAACAGAACGTCTAGAAGCACAACGCAAAACAGAACGATTAGAAGCACAAAGATTAGAAGCTGAACGAAAAGCGAAACGATTGGAAGCTGAACTAAAAGCAGAACGATTGGAAGCGGAACGAAAGGAAACAGAGCAAAAGGCGGAACGTCTAGAAGCGGAAAAATTGGAAGCGGAATGGAAGGAAGCACAACGGAAAGTAGAGCGATTGGAGGCAGCGCGAAAGGAATCAGAGAGACTGGAAACACAACGAAAAGCAGAACTAACTGAAGCAGAACAAAAGGCAGGACGATTAGAGACTGAACGGAAAGAGGCAGAAAGAAAAGCAGAGAAACTAGAGGCAGAGCTATTGGAGGCGAAACAAAAGGCGGAACAATTAGAGGCTGAGCGATTAGATGCAGAGAGAACGACCGAACAATTAGAAGCAGAACGACTGGAAGCACAGCAAAAGGAAGTAGAACGATTCAAGTCGGAACTATTGGAGGCAGAGCGAAAAGTAGAGCGGTTGGAGGCGGAACGGAAAGCGGAACGACTGGAATCAGAAAGAAAAGAAGCGGAAAGATCAGAAGCAGAACGAAAGCAAACGGAACTATTAGAAGCGAAACGCGTAGAGGCAGAACTAAAAGCAGAGCAACTGGCAGAGCAATTAGCGGCAGAGCGACTGGAAGCGGAACGAAAGGCGAAACGATTGGAAGCGGAACGGCTGGAGGCGGAGCGAAAAGCTGAACGATTAGAAGCGGAAAGAAAAACAGCACAAAAGGAAACAGAACAAAAGGAAGCAGAAAGATTAGATGCACAACGAAAGGAAGCGCAACGACTAGCAGCGCAAAGAAAGGTAGAGCGACTGGCAGAACAGTTGACGGAACGG
>CAZUHG010000007.1:0-4555 GCA_964620515.1 uncultured Candidatus Bathyarchaeia archaeon | reverse complement strand
GAGTGGAAGCAGAACGATTAGAGGCAGAGCGCTTAGAGGCGGAACGATTGGAAACAGAACGCCTAGAAACGCAACGACTGGAATTAGAGCAAAAGGCGGAACGCTTAGAGGCGAAACGTTTAGAGGCTGAACAGAAAGCAAAACGCCTAGACGCAGAACGAATAGAGGCAGAACAAAAGGCAGCACGATTAGAAGCTGAACGATTAGAGGCGGAAAGAAAGGAAGCAGAAAGACTGGAAGCGCAACGACTGGAATTGAAACGAAAAGCAGAACGGCTGGCTGAACGATTAGAGGCTGAACGAGTGGAAGCAGAACGGAAGGAGGCAGAACGCATAGAATCAGAACGAAAGGAAGCGGAACGGAGGGAAGCAGAACGCCTAGCAGCAGAAAAGCAACAACAGATAAAAAGTCAAGCGCCAAAGCCGATAGCGCCAGCTCAAACTAGGCAGCCAGCAGCAAGCAAAGAAACTGTTAGTCCGCCCTCGGATTCTGGATGCCAACACTATTTTGGTTATCTTGGTGAACGCGACAAGGGAGAAGAGATACCTGCTGGATGCTTAGAGTGCCCCAAATCGTTAGATTGTATGCTTAATAACTACAAATCAAAAGAAAGCGTTGCAGCAATCAAGAAATGGTACCCGTTCAAAACCTGATTTTCAATGAACTGCAAAAGCAATTCACGTTATCCTAAATGCCCAGTATACAGTGAACAATTCACGTAACTACTGCCTCTACGGCTAAAGCGCAAATGTCGCCGCCCTTTTCTTTATATGAAATATTGCGATACTGAAATATGCCTTTTATACCCTGCAGCCTCTTTCTTATTTAATGGTGAAGGGGGAAGGCTTAGAAAACGGGGCTTAGCCTTTACCTTTCATCCCTCCTTTGTGCACGTTTAAAAGCAAAACTTTTCCGAACAAGAATCTTTTGCTGCTTCAAGATATGTTTTTAAGTGTTAAATTGGCAATCTTTGGTTGAAGTTGCATGCTTTTCAAGCAGATCCAGCAGCACGGCGATAACTTCTCATATATCGTAGCAGACGATACCACGCGCGAGGCTGCTGTGGTTGACCCAAGCTTTAACGCTGGCGAAATAATTCGCATACTGAAGGCGGAGAATTTGACGCTGAAATACGTCATTAACACGCATGGTCATTCTGATCACACGGTCGGAAACGAGGAACTGCACTCAATATTCGGCGTTAAAACCGTTTCACACGAACTCTCAAGAACCAACGCTGACGTCGCAGTGGATGATGGCGACGTTATACGCGTAGGCAACGTTGCAATAAAGGTAATCTACACGCCCGGACACACCTCGGACAGCATATGCCTGTTAGTGGACAAAATGAAACTGTTGACGGGCGACACGCTGTTCGTGGGAGAATGCGGCAGAACAGACTTGCCTGGCGGAAACTCCAGAAGCATGTACGACAGTCTCTTCAACAAAATTCTTAAACTCAACGATGACGTGGAAGTGTATCCTGGGCACGACTACGGCTCGAAACCTTTTTCCACAATAGGCGAAGAAAGGCGGTCAAACTATACTTTGCAGCCGAGAAGCCTCGCGGGATTCATCGAGTTCATGAAACAGCCCTAGCCGCACCGGCATTAACCTTGAATATCTCCTAAATGTTGTTGTTACCACGCCTCAGTTTTTACTTTAGCGATTTACTTCCGTTGCCTTAGGCGGTGCTCTCGCCGCTCATTCGGTACTTTTAAGAAAATAATTGAATTTAACGTTCTCTTTATAAAGCAAAACTTATGTTAAAGGTAACATATTCAATTTAACTGTCAATATGTGCTTAGATAGAATCTCCATTTATGCTGATTTGTGTTCAAAGCTACTTCGTTTCGGATTTCTGTTCGGAATCGGAAAAAATCATTGATTTGAGCTTAAAAAGCGTTTATAAACCATTATAGACATTATTAAACACAAATAAACATAACAATGCAATAAAAACTAAAAATAAGCTTGGAAAAGCTTTTATTGTCATATTAAGCATTATCTCAACTAAGGAGAATTGAGAATGCGGAAAAAAGTTCACATATCCAAAATACGTATTTACAAACCAGAAAATTTTTTATTATACTTAGCTCCAGATTAATGGCTAACATATGTGTATATGCAATAAGAATTAAGAAACAAGAATTGAGATGGTCGAAAAAAATTATGCCTAAGAATGCTTTACCAGATAATACCCTCAGCTTCCTCAATAAAACACAATTGGTAAAGCTGAGGTTGAAGGCTATACGTGCTGGCGTGTGGTTCAGAGCGTTACCAAGGATAGACAGGGTGCTTGTCGATTTAACGATAAGGGTTGCAGGCAACATTCGCAGTGCCATTTTAGCCAGAAACATATTAGCCGTCATCAGGAAGCTGGAGGAGCTTCTGGAAAGCCGTCTCTTACGGGCATTTCGCGGCGTCGCTATTCAACTCGCCCAAAAACTCAGCCTGATAGCTCAGAAATGGGGCAATACTTCTGCTAAAAACTGGGCGTCCAATGCATCCTTCGTAAACTTCTTAGCTATAATGTATGTTAACGAACATAAAACCTTTAAAGACTGATTCACAATTACACTTTAGGGAGCACATCGTATGATAACAGATATAATCGGCTTCGTCTTAGTTGGTGTACTCCTAACAGTGTGTCTTTGGGCACTTTACAACGTGCCTATTCTAGCTAGCGGTGTTAAAGATTTCCGTAAAAAACGGCAAATGCTTCACAAAAAAAGCGTTCCAGAAGAATTACCTTCTTTTTCAATTGTCGTGCCCGTTAAGAACGAAGAGCGCGTCATAGACAGACTGCTGACTTCACTTTCAACTCTGGATTATCCTTTGAATAAGAGAGAGATAATCATAGTTGAAGATGGATCAACCGACAAGACCAACGACATATGCGTGAATTACGCCAAAGAACATGCAAACGTGAAAATCCTACATAAACCTGTTTCTAACGGCAAGCCTTCAGCCCTGAACTTCGGACTCGCGCATGCAAAAGGAGACATTGTCGCAATATTTGACGCAGACAATGTTCCTGCTCACGACGCGCTATTGGCGGTCGTTGAGTATTTCGAAGACCCCAAGGTAGCCGCTGTACAAGGGCGAACTGCCTCCATTAACCCTAAAGAAAACATGCTGACCCAGTTCATCTCTTACGAAGAGGCTGTGTGGTGTGAGGCTTACCTCCGAGGCAAAGACGTGCTAAACCTGTTCGTGCACTTGAAAGGAAGCTGTCAGTTCATACGCCGCGGCATCTTAGCGCAGCTACAAGGGTTCGACGAGGCGGTCTTATCCGAGGACATGGAGATTTCTGCAAGACTCATTGAAAACGACTACAAAATCCGCTACGCTTCCGATGTGGTCGCATTGCAGGAAAGTCCTTCAAACCTGAAAACATTGTTCAAGCAGCGTACACGATGGTTCAGAGGCACGATGGAAGTAGCCTTCAAATACGGTCGATTAATGACCAAGTTGAACAGGATAAACTTTGACGCTGAAACAACCCTCTTTGGGCCTTTCATTTTGATAGCGTCGCTTGCACCTTATCTCGCGGCGTTTTTTGTGTTTTCCACGTTTTGGTCTCTTGATATGATCTGGTCTTTTGTTGTGCAGTTTGGCATGTTAACCACCACCTTAACTATGCTCATGTGCGGGTTAGCTTTAATTTACGTCTCTAAACCACGCAAAGTCCGAAGCATCCTCTGGCTTCCTTTCGTTTACTGCTACTGGAGCTTCCAAGCATTAATTGCGTTGTACGCTATGATTCTTATCGTTTTGCGCAGACCTAAGAAATGGGCAAAAACCGACAAACACGGCACACTTGACCCTTCAACGGTGCATGAACAAGCGCCGGTTAGTGAGCGAACTAGTAATTGTTAATCGATTTTCCATGGCGGTTCTTCATCTACAATTTAGGATAATTTTGAGGCGTTTGAATTATGCTTGAATCCAAGAAAGTCTTAGTGACTGGCGGCGCAGGTTTCATAGGTAGTCACGTAGTTGACCGTCTAGCAAATGGCGGCTATTATGTCAGAGTTATCGATAATCTTTCAACAGGTAAATTAGTGAACATCAACCAACATTTGGAAAAAGACACAGTTGATTTCGTCAAGGGCGACATAAGAGATTTTGAGCTTGTTAGGCAATGCGTTCAGAATGTTGACGCCGTCATTCATCTTGCGGCTATGACAAGCGTGCCCCTTTCTATTAAGCAACCCAAAATGACTTATGAAACTAACGTTACAGGGACTTCAAATCTATTAAACGCGTGTGCTGAGACCAAAGTTAGCAAATTCGTTTTCATTTCTTCATGCGCCGTTTACGGCGAGCCAAAATATTTGCCAGTGGACGAACTACACCCAACGAATCCGATTTCGCCTTATGCTGAATCCAAACTTTTGAGCGAACGGCATTGTTTAGATTTTCATAAGACGCGCCTTCCAAAATCGGTTGTCTTGCGTTTGTTCAACGTTTATGGTCCCCGACAAGGCGTCAATGACTACAGCGGAGTTATAACAAAATTCATTGACCGCAGCAAGCAGAAAATGCCGCT
>CAZUHG010000006.1:22160-35695 GCA_964620515.1 uncultured Candidatus Bathyarchaeia archaeon | reverse complement strand
CTGGTTTATTATGCTAACTCTACATTTACACCAAACGCGATGGGCGACTGGGGAGTAAAGGCAACGTTCCTTGATGTGCATCACTGTTGCATATGGACATGGGTAGAAAGAGTGGCTAGACGAGCTACGTCATTCAATGTGATTCCAGAGATTCCTGTGTTAGGAACTGCTGGCGCATCAGTTGCAATGCTTGCAGGTTTCACTTACAAACTTAAAAGAAAACCTCAACATAAGTAACCATGCCATAGTACAAGCTAACTTGTACATTGTGTTTTTTTATTTTGGGAATATTCCTTTATAGGCTAGTTCTACCTGTTTTTGCTGAAGTTAGTCCTCAGATCAGCTTTTTGAAAACCGAGTGTGCAGTGATGGAAAAAGTTAAAAGTTGGCTAAAAAACGGAGTCAGCAACATCCGTTTACACTATCGTACTGTTCTTTTTTTTGCACTCTGTTTATTATTAGTTTTCATCGTTTATGGGAATGATTTTTGGATTTTGGCAAACGAAGCCGTTCAGAATGAAGCCTTAAGCCACATTCTGCTGCTACCTTTTCTGGTGGGTTTTCTCTTCTATCTGAAAAAAGACGCAGTCAAAGTCGTCTTATCAGCAGAAAAACACAGCAAGCGAACAACAGTGAAATACGTGAACGAAATTTTAGGTGTGGTGCTTTGCCTTGTCGCTTTCTTAATTTATTGGTACGGGTCTCAAACGTTCTATCCGTTAGAATATCATATTTTTTCTCTTCCGATTTTCATTGCAGGTGTCACACTTGTTTTGCTTAATCCTCGAGCGCTAAGGATGCTGATTTTCCCGATACTCTTTCTCCTGTTTTTGGTACCGCTGCCCGCTACATTCCTCTACACCATCGGCGGGGGGTTGGCAAATTTCAACACTCAGGTTTCCTATAACATATTGAAAACTGCAGGGTTACCAATCAGGTTGTCCTCTTCGTATGGAGCTCCGACAATTTTACTTTCAACTGCCTCTGGAGAAACTGTAAATTTTGCCGTGGACGTAGCCTGTTCCGGGATATACTCGTTAGTAGCCTTCGCGATGTTTGCCACCTTCTTGGCTTTCTTGGCTAAAACATCCATTTTCAAGAAACTTTTGCTTTTCATTCTTGGCTTTGTTGTTTTCGCCGTCCTAAACATCTTTCGTATAATAGCAATTGTTGTTGTTGGTTACTCATTTGGAGAAGAAGCTGCTATCCTTTTGCATTCATTCGCGGGTCTAGTGCTGATCTTTATCGGTATGTTGCTCATTCTTGTTTTTTCTGACAAAGTTGTGAAAATCCAGATAGTGACGAAACCGCAAGAGCAACTGCCCTGCATTAAATGCAAAAGTAAAACGCAGCCCCTAATTGACTTCTGCCAAAACTGTGGAAGATTTATCGGCAAATCAAATAGGCTGATTTCTAAAGGGTTATTTGTGAAGCTTTTCCTGTTGCTGCTGGGCTGCTCCATCGCGGTTCTTTCTATCAGTGCACCAACTTTTGCTACGGTTAAAGATTCAATTGAACTTGAATCAACTGGCAACTTGCAAAACTCAACGAGCGTGTTTCCAGAAATCCCTGATTATACTCTTGCGTTTATCTATCGAGACACTGAATACGAGAAAATAGCCTCTCAAGATACCTCGCTCGTCTATGGCTATTTTCCATTTAACCTATCCGATCAAGTCGTGTATGCAGTTGTAGGGATTTCAAGTAGCATATCAAATCTTCACAACTGGGAAGTCTGCTTCGTAACCTATCAGACAGCTCAGGGTCAGTCTCCTGTGGTTGCCGTCCACGATTCACGAGAAATTCAATTGCTTCAAGACCCGCCATTAATAGCTAAGTATTTCGTTTTTGACAGCCCAGACAATTACACACAGATAACATTGTACTGGTATACAAAAGCAACATTCAAAACTGGTCTAACCGTGGAGCAAAAGTATGTTCGGATAAGCTTAATAATTCTCACGCAAAACTCTGCGGAATATCCGCAGCTTGAAGAAGAACTGCTGGCAATTGGGCAGGTCATCGCTACCACTTGGGAACCATTAAAAACTCAAGCGCTCATTTCTCTCGGCGTCCCCGCACAGCAAGCCTTGCTTGCAGTTTCCGTCGCCTTTCTTGCTGTTACAATAACAACACAGTATTTTAGTGAAAGAAGAAAAGCTTCTAATAACTTGAAACTTTTCAACAATTTTGCCTCTCCTGAAGAAAAGCTCGTGCTCCAGACGGTGCGTGACTTGGCTGCAGAAAAGAAGCATATACAAACGAGTGATATTCTTGAGAATGTACGCAAAAAGCAGGGTGGACGCTTACTTAGTTTCAAGAAAGTGTTGAGTGCACTAGACGTTTTGGACGAGTATGGTTTAATTCGCAGAACGGTTGTTTCTGTTGAAAATATGCCTTTGCTTGTGTGGAAGGTATAGGGAATACTCCGAAACCTTAAAGAAAGCGTTGCCCGTCAATCTCTCAATAGAGGCGCTCTCTGGGGAAACATGATGATTTACAAAGAGGTTCAGAAACTTGAAGTTAAAACGTAAAGTTGAGCGCTCTGGTTCAAGCAAAATCACCCTTCTATTCCTAATCTCAGGCATCCTATCACTCGTTTTTTCCATGTACTCAGGATCCCAAATTTTGGCGCTCATAGGCTTAGGTTTGACCTTCTGGGGCGCGCTTTTTCTCCTTCTTAAACCAGTGAATTTCGTGGAAGGCGGTCTTCTGTACAACGCTGCGGTATCAACATACTTGACGATTGACAGAATAATTGATGACTTTGGATACAAGGGAAACGGCTATTACATTCCGCCATATCCCAAAGATGTTTACCTTCCTGAATACCTCAAGGGTTTAAAGACTTCGGTTGTTTTTGTTTCTGCCAAAAATGATAGCGAAATGCCCGCGGTCGAAGAAATAGCTAAAGGAAACTTTATATCTAAAAGTCAAAAAGGTGTGCTTGTATCGCCGCCAGGGTCCGGTATTCTGACTCAAATTGAAGAGAAAATGAACGTGGATTTTACTAAGATGAAACTTGATGATCTTTGCGAGGTTCTGCCTACTTTTATCCTGCAGGATCTCAATTTGGCAAAAGGAATGGGGATGGAACTAAACGGAGATCAAGTGCATCTGAAGCTGTTTGATTCGTTATACAAGGACCTTTACAGCGCGCGGAATAATTTGAGAAGCGTCAATCTCCTCGGCTGTCCCATTGTAAGCGCCACGGCATGTGCTCTTGCAAAAGCTTCTGGCAGAACAGTGGCAATTCAGAAACAGCAGGTATCTCCCGATGGCTCAGCAATAGAAGTGTGGTATCGCATCATACAAAAGTGATACAGATGAATTTCCCTTTATCATTGTCAGACATCAGTTTGTGGCTTGCCATAACGGCGATAATACTTTTGATAACGTCTGAACTCCTGTATTCTCTGCCAGAGATTTCGGCGCGGATTATGATTGATAAGAAACGTTTTAGATTGGTGGCTCTTGGGTGTGGCTTGGGGTTTCTGGTTACAGTTGTGATGCGTGTTTTCCAACCTTTCTGAAGAAAATTTTTTTCTAATCCGCGAACTGGGGAATCAATAATAAACTTCTTATATTTCGAATCTCAACGCTTTTGACGGGGGAACATCAAGTTAAGAAAGAAAACCCTGAAAGAACTCGAGGATATCTTTCAAGTTCTCAAATCTAAACTCGAAGAGTTGAACGAAGGCGCTGTCAGGGATAGAAAATACGACTCGCCAATGATAAATGAGAATTGGTTAAATCAGGTCCTAAAAAGTGACGTTAAACTCAAAGAAAAGAAGCAACTGCTCCTAACACAAATAGGCTATCTACGCATAAATATATTCACAGAATATTTCGAGCGAGTAAATTTACTGCGAGAAAAAAACCAGCTAGACCCAGCTGTCGAGCTAATGAATAAACACGCTGAAGTAGCGAGTATCTTCATATCGACAAAAAAACAGCCAGCGATAATCAAGCGACTTAAAGAACTACTCTCAATACGAAGCACCGAACCCATAGAATACCTAGAGCAATGGCGGGATGCTTACGGCGCATGGTATAAACAGAAGTCCAGTCAACAACTTGATGAAAAAAAGCAAAAGGAAGATTTTGATCAGCTAAAAATGGCTTTCCTCAAATTGTATACGTTCTCATTTTCAGTGGATAACTTTCCACCACTACGTGACCGCCGTTCAGACCATTAACCTTATTCATAACTCAAAAAGACGAATCCCTTTTTCGCGCTTTTTACGCGTTTCTTTTTTTCTACATTTTTAACCCTAAAAAGGAAGAAAGGCTGGGATCTCCTAGGCTTCTGTGCCTGTTATGGTTATGTTGAAGCTGAAGTTTGTGATGCTGCTGTTTATTGAAGGCGATATGGTTAACGTTAGGTTGGCCGCAACCCATTGGCTAGCGTTTAATGTTGCGCCACTTTTATCCCAACTCAGCGTCATTTCGTTGCTGGCTTCTGTTGGGTTCCATCCGTCTGCGCTCATGCTCAGCGTTATGGGTAGCGTGCCGTTGTTTTTTACGTAAACTGCCTTTGTGGTGGAACTTCCTGGATTCAAGGCTCCCCAGTCAATGGCTGTGCAATTTTGTGTGCATGCAGCGTCCGAGTAAACGCCTACGTTGACTGTTGATAATACTGTTCCGCTTGATGGCACCGTTTGGCTTGACAACAATAAACCCGAGGTTAACAACGTTAGGAAAAGGCTTGTTGCCGCGATTGCTATTATTGTTCCTGCGGATATTTTTCGCATTGCCATAACCACATTCCCCTGCTGTCTCAAATGCCCAGTCTTGAGTGTTAATAAACCTTATTGTTTAGAAGAACAACACAAATACACAAACCAAATCCCCCCCAAAATCCCTGATAGTTCAACAAATCCTCTAAAAAGAAACGCTAAACAATAACAAAACAACAATAAATCGCCATTTTTGCGATTCCAGATGTTGTCGCCAGCGATTCGGTCGGCTACTTACGCTGCGGCTGGCGTACACCTAAACGTCGCCCTGAACCTATAGTATTGATAGCTGTTCTGTCCAGCAAAAATCTGGCGACTATTCAATACCTAAATCACATAATAACTAGTCAATTCTAATGGGTAAATTTTGGGCGGTTGTGTTTGGCTGCTTTTGTTATGTCTGTTTTGGGAATATTGTCTGTGGCAGAATAGAGATTATTATATATTACTACATGAGATGTGCTGAGGAAACAATGATGTTCGACAGATTAAAGAAACATCTTGAATTGAAAGTAACCGAAAAACCAGAAGTAACTGCGAAACCTGAACCCAAAGTAACCGAAGTAACCGAGAAACCGCAAACAACAGAAAAACCAACCAAAGAACCGAAAAGAACCCGAAAATCAGCTAAAAAGAACATATCTGAAGCCGCAGCAGACGTTGGTCCGCAAAAACCGCAAATGCATGCAGACCTTAAAGAGGCTGAAAACCCGTTTGTCGGCATTAAAGAATACAGTTCAACCCTGCAAATCGCGGAAAAACTTGACAAAGAAATAGCCGCGACAAAAAGCGCGCTCGGCGAATACCTGCGCCAATTAGACGATGTGAGATCAGTGGCTGAAAAGTCAAAGAGACTGCACGACGTAGTCGCCAATGCAACAGGCAAAAAACAACCCATAGAAAAGCCAGAACAAACAGACGTAAACGGTTTAGAAATAGTCTTGGACTCCACGCCACTACATCAATTGACCGCGATAGAAAGTGTGGTGAGAAGCCACCAGGAGCGCCTGATAACTCTGCAAAAAACCAAGGAAGCACTGGCGCCGCTTGACCCGCTCGGCGACACCGAAGGCATACGCTACCTAGTGCTTGAAAGAGGCGGAATTCCCGAACAAATACTACTTAAAATCTCATAAACCGCTCCGATACTTTAACGCGCTACTAGCGCTCTCAAAGACTACCCCCCTCCCCTATAAATAGGGTGAAACGGCAGAGAAACCACTAAAGAACTTTTGAAGTGTTTCATTGTTTGGTTCGTTTTGTTTATATATGTGTATTTGGATGTATGGTGTGCAAAAGAGGAAACTTAAGTATGGGTTCTAAATCCCCGAGAGGCGAATTCGCCGCCAGACAACTCCAAAACAAACGGAAACGATTCCGTTGGTCAGATCGCTACTATAACCGCCGCATGCTCCGCCTAGACGAAAAAATAGACCCGCTACAAGGCGCACCCCAGAGCCGCGGCATAGTCCTAGAAAAAGTAGGTGTTGAATCCAAACAGCCAAACAGCGCCATACGCAAATGCGTCAGGACCCAACTCATCAAAAACGGCCGCCTCATCACCGCGTTCCTACCAGGCGACGGCGCGCTAAACTTAGTAGATGAGCATGACGAGGTCGTCGTCGAAGGCATAGGCGGCACCCGAGGCGGCGCCATGGGTGACATCCCAGGCGTCCGCTGGAAAGTCGTCATGGTCAACGGCGTAAGCCTAAACGAACTCGTCTACGGACGCAAACAAAAACCCGCACGGTGACCCACATGAGCACGGCGAAACAAGAAATCAAACTCTTCCAAAAATGGACTTTCAACGGCGTAGAAGCCAAAGACCTAGGCTTGAAACGCTACTTAAACCTCACTCCCATGGTCGCCCCCCACAGCATGGGGCGTCATGAGCATCAACGCTTCCGCAAAGCACGAGTAAACATAGTTGAACGCTTAATCAACAACCTCATGCGCCCAGGTAAAAACGCAGGTAAAAAAGCAAAGACCACAAATTTCGTGAAACAAGCATTTGAAATAATCCATCTGCGCACAGGAAGAAATCCCATAGACATCCTCGTTCAAGCCGTAGAAAATGCAGCGCCATGCGAAGACACAACACGAGTCAGTTATGGCGGAGTTGTCTACCACATGAGCGTAGACATCGCGCCACAAAGGCGCATAGACCTTGCCATACGCTATCTCGCTGAAGGTGCACGCAAAGCCTCAGCCAACAACCCGCGCAGCATACAAGAAACCATCGCAGACGAACTAATTCTCGCAGCAAACCACGACATCAAAAGCGCCGCCATCGCCAAACGCCACGAAATCGAACGCGTCGCGCAATCCAGCAGATAAAACCGCAAACCTTCTCTAGTTATCTTTTCAAAAAATTCTATTTTGCACCCTAAATCTTAATGTGAATCTCCACTATATCACCATCTTCCAAGGCAAAATTCACCCCAACCTTCTTGGGACTAAAAGGCAAACGCTTAGCCCACACCATAGCAAACAAGAAATTATAAACAAACTCTTTATGAATGTTTTTGGCTAAATCGTTAATTGTTGCTCCACGTTTAAGCGCAAACGGACGACCAGTATTCGCTTTAGAACCAGGCTCTTTAGTGTAAACGCGAATAACACCTAAACTTTCAAAAACCGCTTTGCCTAACTCGTCAAGGCCCTCTTTATGTTCACATGACAAAGCGATAACAGGCAACTTGCCATTAACGTACTTCTTCAATTTCCGCAGGTTAGCCTCAGCGCCTTTTAGGTCCATCTTGTTTGCCGCAATCACCGCTGGCTTATAGATGGTGGTTTCAAAAATTGCGTCCTCCACGTCTTGCAACCGTACATCACCGCTGATTCGAACGATGGCATCGTGAATCTTGTAACTTCGCAGTAAATCTTCAACTTCCTGCATACTGCAATCAATCAGGTGGCCAACAAGAATAACTCGTAACGCTGCACCGGCATGGCGTCTATCGATAACCACGCGTCCACTAGGTTTACTCACTAAAACACGGCTTTTCTCTAATTCGCCTAAAACCAGTTCTAACTGCTCAACTGGGTTACGGGATAAATCAACCATTAAGATTACGCCATCAGCATTCCGTGCTAAACCAAGTGTGACGTGACCTGTCCCACGCCCATCTGCACTGCCCTCCATTACTGCTGGTGCTTCAATAAGCTGGAACTGCACATCCCCATAATTCATTATGCCCGGTACTGGTTCATGTGTGCTGTAAGGTGTAGGCGTAACAAGCACCTTTGAATTTGTTGTAGTGCTCATTAGGCAGCTCTTGCCCACGTTTGTCATGCCGATAACCGCTATCTGTGCTGAACCTTCCTTTTCAATGAAAAGTTTCGGTCCACCGCTGCTTTTGCCTGTGCCCTTCCTCTTTTTATCTTCCAAATCATCGCGGATAAGCGAAATCTTTCGCTTAATTTCGCCGCGAAGCTTCATGGTGCCTTTGTGCTGCGGAACATACTTTAGGAATTCAATCATCTTATCCATTTTCTCTCGTGGGCTTTTGGCGGCTTCTACTTCTTCCCACTTATCCAGCGCTTCAGGAGGCAAATTTGTCGGCATACCACTTCAACAGCATAATAATCAGTGAAAACAAGTTTAATACAATTTCTAGTCCAGTTGCATCAACTCAACTTTACATCATAAACTTAAAATAACTGGAAGGACAGTTGTGATAACGCACTAAAATTTAAGGAAAAAAAAGAGAATATAGGAAGGAAAAACAAATGAGCAAAAGCGCGAAACCCCACTTAAACCTCGTAATCATGGGACACGTTGACCACGGAAAATCCACCACCACAGGACACTTACTGTACTTAGCAGGCGCAATCGACGAGAGAACCATAAAAGCCTTTCAAGATGAAGCCGAAAAAATGGGCAAGGGCACATTCAAGTACGCTTGGGTGCTCGATAACCTCAAGGAAGAACGAGAAAGAGGCGTAACCATCGACCTTCGGTTCCTAAAATTTGAAACCAACAAATTCTACTATACAGTAATCGACGCACCAGGTCACAGAGACTTCGTCAAGAACATGATCACAGGTGCAAGCCAAGCGGACGCCGCCGTGCTGTTCTGCTCAGCCAAAAAAGGCGAGTTTGAAGCAGGCATCGGTCCAGGCGGACAAACACGTGAACACGCGTTTCTAGCGTTCACTTTAGGCGTCCGACAAGTAGTAGTAGCCGTCAACAAAATGGACGATATCACAGTCAACTGGAACAAAGAACGATACGAAGAAGTCAAGAACGAAGTTACACGTATGCTAAAAATGGTGGGTTTCAAGGTTGAAAAAGTCAACTTTGTACCTACTTCAGGATGGACAGGCGACAACCTCGTCAAGAAAAGCGACAAGATGCCATGGTACACTGGACCAACTTTGATCGAAGCTTTGGATCTTTTAGAAATACCCCCTAAACCCACTAACAAACCTTTACGAGTTCCAATCCAAGACATTTACAGCATCACTGGCATAGGAACAGTCCCTGTTGGCAGAGTTGAAACAGGTGTGCTTAAGGAAGGCGTCAACCTCATTTTCATGCCATCCAACAAGACTGCAGAAGTAAAATCAATGGAAATGCACCACACCAGAATCCCAGTAGCCGAACCCGGTGACAACATTGGAATGAACGTAAGAGGCATAGCTAAAACTGACGTTCACCGCGGAGACGTAGCAGGACCAGTGGACAACCCGCCCACCGTAGCCAAAGAGTTCATAGGACAAGTAATCGTGATTTACCACCCAACCGCCATAGCTGCTGGGTACACGCCAGTTCTCCACTATCACACAGGCCAAATCGCTTGCAGATTCACTGAACTCCTAAAGAAACTCGACCCGCGCACAGGCCAAGTTGTCGAAGAGAAACCCAGCTTCCTCAAAACTGGCGACGCAGCTTGGGTAAGGATGGAGCCTCTGCGCCCAATAGCCATAGAAACCTACCAGGACTTTCCAGAGCTTGGTCGCTTCGCCGTTAGAGACATGGGCACAACTGTCGCTGCTGGCGTCGTAAAGGAAATTACCAAAAAGGGACCTTAAACTCTCCCATCTTTTTTTGTCGACAACCCTTAAACATGTTTTTTCTCTTGTCGCATTCTTGTTAGAATGAATAATATAGTTTAGACAGCGGCGCTGCATAGAAGACCGCTATAGAACATGTTGGTTACTGTTCTATTCAATAACATGTGTTTGCTGTTATGTGGCAAAAATCGCAAGTTTTAAAATCTTGTACAGACATATAATACAGTTTAGGAGCTTAAGCTAGAGGCGAGTAGCTATGGGTTCTCGCGTTAGAAAATCGAGGAGATCCCTGCTAGATAAAGAACTTCGCTCCAGCTTGCAGAAAGAACCTATCAAAGAACGCGTAGACGAAATTCTGGAAAACGTTTCATTGAAAACTATGTCTTTAGAAGAAAGACGAAAAGAAGCAAACAAACCGTTATACTTAACAAGGTACGAGTAATCGGGCTTTACTGCTCCGTGTAGCTGGAGCGTAACGTCGTAATGTGAGCAGAGCGGTTATTCTACGCTTCACTCTGGCACTTTTCTGGCGAAAAGATACCAGCTTGCCAAGGCTATGGCAACATGTTTTCTACATGACGATTTTGGAGTAACCTCATCGCCGTTTTTTAAATAAAAGATATCCAGCTACTGCCGCAATTGCTATTCCAGCGGCTACGACTGCAATATATGGTAAAGTTAAAGGTTCAAATGTTGCTGGCAGGGACCATATCCTGAGGTCTGGATCACATAGTGTGCCAACATACATGCATCCAACGGTTACCATTTCAACCACGCCGTCATTATCAACATCACCCGTCCCAACGTTCCAAGCGCAAACACCATCGCCGATAATCCACTCTGTGCTATTTTTAAGTGTTAACGTGTACCCGTTCCAACTCCAAACCCTCAACTCAGCTTTTTCCTTGTTAGTTTCGTTTGCCCAGCTTCCATACTTGGTTGCCACACCACTGGTAACAATTTCCCTTTTTCCGTCTAAGTCCACATCATTAATTGATATTGATTTGAGCTCTGTGATGTCTGAGGTTATCCAGTCTCGGCTTTTTTCAAGGTTCAAACCTTCTCCTGTCCAATTCCAGATTCTAAGCTCACCTTCAATCTTATCTCCGTTATATGTGAATCCTCCAGTGACTATTTCAGAAAAGCCATCGCCGTCTACATCACCCAACTTGACATTGTAAGCTATCGTGTTGCCCATGACGTTGCCAGCAACGGTCAAAGCGTAACCATCCACCTTACGCCATTCAGTGCTAGCCTTCAAGGTCAGGTTTGCTCCGTCAAGATGCCACACCCGCATTTGCCCACTGCAGTTTTCAAGGCTATTTACATACCCACAGGTAACGATTTCAATTTGGCCATCCTTGTCTAAATCAGCTGCACTAACAGAGTTTGCGCGAGCAATATCATCTAAAGCTGACCAGTCAGCGCTCGTTTTGAGCGAAAGGTTTTCTCCGTCCCACTGCCAAACACTTAGCTGCGCATTGAGTTGACTGGTGTTATAGGCTCTTCCGGCAGCGAGTATTTCTGGCACGTTGTCTTTGTCAACATCACCAACGAAGATTGAACTTGCCGCTATTCCAGTATAGTTTCCCCTGAGAACCAGATTTTGCCCGTCCCAACTCCAAATTCTAAGTGAAGACATGCCAGCAGTCACTATCTCAACCCTGCCGTCGCCATCAGCATCTCCAGCGTAAACGCATCCGATACTGCCGGACCAGTTTTCGCTTTTTTCAAGAGTTATATTCTGGCCATTCCAACTCCAAATACGCAGCGGGGCACCAAAATTTGCTCTTGTTCCGTTTGCCATGTTATAGTAGAAACCGCCTGTAACGATTTCGTTTACGCCGTCTCCATCTACATCCGCTACTGCAAGATTGTGAGTGCCTGAAATGCATGTGCCCCCAACGCCGTAGGTGTCCCAATGCTGCTCTGCTTCAAGCACAAAATTGTCCGATTTAGCTACGCCGATTTTGATCAGCATAAATAAACCTAAAATGAGCAAGACTGAGAGCACAAATAATGAATATACCCTTTTATTGTAATGTCCCATATGCCCACTCTCCACAGTTCATCACACATGCAGTCTTTAAATCTTTTCGAATTAGATCAAATTATTTGACCTACACAGTCTTTTCTTGGAATGACCCAAAACTGAAATTTCGGAACAAGTACTCGGTCAACTCGTAAAAAAAGCTGTGGTGTGTTGCGCGTTAAAATTTACTTGTAGTTTTTGGTTTTCCTGTTTTTATTCACAGTTAGATATAGGTGACCAGAGGCAAATTATTAGGAAACAGAAGTCAAATAAACACGGAAGTTGAGGTTACTTTACCAGAGTTGAGCATATGTCTGGAACTGAAACCCTTCTTCCCTACTTGAAAGAAAAACAAAAGAATGGTGAAGAACCTACAATTATCGTTGACTGTCGCGAAGCGAGCACAGCAGCCAAGATTGTTAAGGGTTTGATTGAGCGCGGCGTTAAAGTCAAAACAGCGACTCTTGAAAAAGGCGACTACATCTTATCTGACCAGTGTGCGGTGGAAAGAAAAACCGTAACCGACTTCGTTTACACGCTTACTCGGAGGTACCTTTTTGAGCAGTTGTTCAGGCTGAAGGACGCTTATCCGAAGTCTCTGATTCTCTTAGAGGGCTATCTACCCATAATCTACAAGTTCAGCCACATCCAGCCTGCAGCAATTTGGGGTGCCATGTTTAATCTGGCAAAGAACGGCGTAGCCTTGGTCAACACGGCATCCTACAAAGAAACAATTGATTTCCTTTACGTGGCTGCCAGACAAGAACAACTCGCTGAAAAGAGAATTCCAACGGTTCATCCGTTTAAGAAGGCGGATACTTTATCTGATGCTCAAGTGTTTATGGTTGCCAGTTTGCCCAACATTGGAAGAGAAAAAGCCACCGCCATACTCAAGACTTATCAGACCCCCTTAAACGCGCTTATCAACGTGGACGACTGGTCAAAAACGGTTCACGGGCTTGGACCAGTGATAAGCAACAAGGTCAAAGAGGTTCTGAACACGCCTTACAAAGAATAACTTGCGTTACCTGTGCTGAAATTGCGCCTTATTTGAAAGAATGATTACAGATTCACAAACCATAAAACCAAAAAATCCTTAAATATCAAAGTTAAAAGATGGAAAACAAGATGGACAAAATACGATTGATTTTGACTTTGATCACAATAGCCATTGTTGTTGTACCTATAGTCGGAATGTTGCTTGCTTACCAAGGCAACCTCTTAGGCTTGTTCATTCCTCCTGAGATAACTGAAATAGCAGACAATTTGGGTGGCGAAGGCGGCAGCGGTTCTGGGCTGGAACCTCCTACTATGGTGGGTGAACCAGAATACGATGAAGCAACAAACACGTTTTCGGTGACTTTTCAGTTTGAGAACCCGTTTCCTATTGATATTACCGTTAAATCGTTGTCTGGGCCAATTGAATGCGCTGATCACGGTTTTCCTCTGGGCACTGCCCACCTCAGCGCGCCAGTTAGCATAGATGCGGGTGAAACTGGGACATTAACTGTTCTCTGCACTTGGACAGACGAAGCAATTGCTCACTGCGGAACTTCACATGAAAACGAAAACCTTGTCGATGTTGTCTTGGTGGACTTCACTTTAGACATTAGCGGAGTTCAAATCCAGACGGATGCGGGTCAGATGGAGCAGAGAATGCAGCTTCCGAATCCAGCAAAAATGAGATCGGAAGAGCGACGAGAAGGGAAAGAGTGAAGGATAGGGTGTAGATCTCGGTGGTC
>CAZUHG010000006.1:0-22150 GCA_964620515.1 uncultured Candidatus Bathyarchaeia archaeon | reverse complement strand
GCTTCCGAATCCAGCATTAATGGAGTGAAATGTATGAACTCTATTTTTACTAAGGTTAACTGGTTTGGGCTTGCTGGCGGTGTTACAACGATTTTGATGATTGTGGCATCAATGGTTTATCCTTGGTGGCAGCTTACGGTCGGCGATGACTTGTTGACGATTAATGCTTCACCTGTGAACATGAATTTGGGTTTCATGGACACTTCGTTGACTATACCGTTCATTTGGGCGCTTACCCTTGTGGGCATACTTAGCCTGCTTGCAAGTGCTATAGCGATGCTGATTTACTCCATTTTCCCGAGGAAATCCTACTCTATGCATCTATTGGGTTTCGGCTACAAGAAACCATTGTATACAGTGCTGTTCTTCGTGATTGGCTTAGTTGCCGCAACGATGATTTGCCAAGCAGTACTAAGCTTTAATATTCCTTTGATGGGGTCAACAACCAACACGTTGCCAATACCTTTTGCCTCTGGCATAACTTTAACGGTTCTCTTGTCAGCAGGATTCCAATGGTCTTTCTGGCTGGCCATAGTGGCAGCGGGGCTTTGCCTAGCCGCAAGAATATACCATAAAAAAGTTGCCATCGCGCCTTCAGCTACGACGGCTAAATAGAAAACAAGTGGTAGCTGGGCTCTACTTCGTTAGCCTGCCAGCCGTAAGTTTTGGAAACTGAACATTGTGAGCCTTAAATGGCAACTTTGTTTAACCACTTGACTCCTTAATCTGCCGCACTTCTCCAGTGTCTGCCCACACTCCAACAGCTATGCTGTTAACCCCGCCTGGGTACTCCTGGTCAAGATAAAGTGTAACATGCCAGTATGGAACTAATGCCACTGCTTCTCGGGGAGTTGGGTGAAACATAACTGAAACAGGTTCTTCCAGCACGTTGAAATCAGACACTAATGTACCGTCGGCTCTCCATGTGAAATCCTCCGCGGCGTTTCTTGCGATTTCAATGGCTGCTTCGCTGGAAATGTTAACTTCGGTGTTTCCAATCGTGAATAGGAACCAGCCATCAGTTAGTTCTTTCAGAACACGATTTTCGAAAACTAAGCTCAAGCTTTTCGGTGCAAAGTCAACGCCGTTTTCCGTATACAACCACAGGAATTCTGTGGTATCTCCAGAGATTGAGATGTTCAGCTTTGTATTGCCCGCTGTTATTTCGGTGGTCTCTGTTTCGTTAACTGAGGCTAAAATGTTGCTCATCTCTTCCAAGTACGAAGAATATTCATAGGACCTGAACCTCTGCAGCAGATTCTTGGCAGCATCCAAAATATTGTAAGGTTGAGCCTGTGCGTAGATTGGTGAACCCTCAACCAAATATATTTGATATCTAGACAACTTGTTGTTTCTAAACCTGAAAACCACATCAATTTTGCTTTCGCTGTTTGTAAGCGAATACCTCAGAATCTGCTCGATGACTCCGCCTAAATCAGAACGAGATTCCACAGTGTTGCTCAACAGAGTTGCATGGTAATCTGAAATGTCAATTTGGATAACGTCCCGAAGGAAAATAATTGCTTTGTCTGTGCCGGTGCTCCAAGATAATAGTTGGTCGTACTTTGACTCTAAGAGTTCGTGGTCGCTGGATAGCTGGTTCAAAGCGCCATATTGCACAGAGGACATGGTTGCCAAAAGAATAACTCCGATTGTCAGTATCGCAAAAATGGTCTTCCATTTAAAAGTTAGCGGCAAGTGGTACTTTGATTGAACAGCTGGTGCTTCTTCCACAATTTTCATTGTGTTCACAGAGGCGACGCCGAAAGTGGATAACTTGTACTGTCCATTCTCCGATTTAGTTAAGAGTTCACCGAGGTTTTCAAGGTGATACGTCAAATGGGAACTGGAGACTCCAAGCGACTCCAGCATTTGCGAGAAGGTCATTGGCTTCTGCGCGAGCATGCGGAGGATTTTGCGGCGTGCAGGATGCTTTAAAGAACTGAACATGGTTGAGTATATTTCTTCCTCTGAACTGGACATTTTTCTTACCCACTTCAACTATTATTATGCAACGAAGCTTAAAACTTTGGTTTGTCAAGAAACCTTGACTAACTCAAAAAAACTTTGTCAAGAAATATTGACTAAAAAAAGCCTGCTTAGTCAAGAAACCTTTACAAAAACGCTTTTACAGCAGAAAAGCCCAGCATTAAGTAGAGACTTTAAGGAGCAAAGTTGATTGCTAACGCCTGTTTCGATTAGACGCGTCCCGAGAAGGAAAATCATCGGCGGAGATGAAGCCTAATGGCTGCAATTAAAGCACCATTGTACATGGTGACGTGGCGGTGCACCAGACGATGCGTAGGCAACTGCCTATACTGCAGTTACACGCCCGAGTACGCGGTAGATTCTGAGGTGAACACGAAAACAGCCTACAAAATTGTTGATGAAGTTTACTATTTCGGGTCTCCGTATTTTGGCATAAGTGGCGGCGAACCGTTAATCCGGCAAGACATTTTCGATATTATAGAATACGCCAAGAAAACTGGTTTCGGAGTAAGCTTGATAACCAGCGGTTTCGCATTCGACGAGAAAAGACTGGATAAGCTTGTGCGAAACGAAGTTTACACGGCGGTCAGCGTGGACGGCACCAGAGAGTCAAACGACATTATCCGACGGAAAGGAAGCTATGACAAGGCGCTTTACGCTATGAAGAAGCTTTCGGAAAATGGAATATTGGACTGCGTGGTCTCAACCATGACCAAATACAACATCAAAGACTCAGAGCATGTTGTCAAGCTGGCGGAAGAATACGGTGCCAGAATGGTTGTTTTCCACAACTTGGTGCCAGTGGGACGTGCAAGTTCTAATATGCCTGATTTGGCGCCCTCGCCAGAAGAGTACGAGTGGGCATTCAACAACATCTACGACCTGCAGGTTAAGTACGCGGGAAAAATCCGTGTAAACGTTTACGCGCCCTTCTACGCCAGAATCGTGCGCCAGAGAAACCCCGTAGACTTTTGGAATTGGTTCCAAAACGGCTTTCTGGGCAAGTGCACAATCGGCGGAAACTACATCAGCGTTACTGAAAACGGCGACTACAGGTCATGCGGTTTTAACGAGGATTACCGATTGGGAAACGTGAAATACAAAGGGTTGCAGGCAACTTGGAATGAGCTGCAACGCTCTGAGTTGCACCTTAAGCTGAGAGATAAAAGCAACATTAAGGGCAAATGCGGGGTTTGCGAGTATCGTGAAATCTGCGGCGGATGCAGAACACGCGCAGAATACTACACAGGCGACCTCTTCGAGAGCGACCCCGCCTGTGCATACGTGCCTAAAGCACTCCGAGAAAACTGAACCAAACCGACAATACTTCTTCCATTCTTAAATCAAAGCGGACAGTAGCTCATTCAAGCAAGGCTCAGAGAAGTTAGATGGTGGGGCTACCCGTCCCTGAACTCATTTGGGTTCAGAACCTACTCAAACCAAGAACTCAAAGTGCATGGTTTTGAGGCCTATCATTTGAGTAACTCGTATGCTGTATCGGCAATTTCCAACAATTAGTCCGCTGGGACTGGAACTCAAACGAGGTCAAGTTCCAATAGTGCTAACGAATTGAAACTCCCCTACATAGAGAACAACTTTTAAGTTGTCAGAACTCGATACCCCATACTTATTTGATTTTATTCTCCGATAAATTAACTCAATGTAGCTTAAAAATAAAAAAAAGTGCTTAGAAGCGCGCATTAAGAGCCTACTCCTCAAAAACTGGTGCTAACTTCATTAAGGCATCAGTAGAGCCTTCAATTTGTATTCGACCACCATAGGCAGCTCCCATAATGTTGTCCACGCCATCAAAAACATTTTTCAAAGTCTCAGCTTTAAGATTCACAGTAGCTAAGGCGTTCTTTTTCTTTATCAAATTTAACCCGCCTTTCTCTACATTTTCAACTGTACCATCCATTGAAAGCTTTATCCAATAAGCCACATCAGCATCAACAAAGTATAGTCTAAAGGCATTACCCCAATTTTTAAGCTGACTCGAATGCGCATTAATTCTTTTAGTAAATTCCGCAATAACATCCTCGGCCATTTTTCTACTCTCTACAGACATAAATTAATTCACCTCCATTTTATTACAAGTATTTTCTTCTGCTAACAACTCGAAGGCAATAGCAAACTTTTGAAAACACTGAAGCTTCTTACAATTCATTTTCTGTTTATTAACTGCATATAAAGAACTTATTGTACAACCTCTGCTACTTGGCATATACTATGAGCATTTTCTATTGCTTATAGAAAGTAGGCTCTGGCAATTGAAATGAACTATAAGGATGCATCCAAGAAATCCCTTGAGAATAAAGTTGATAAGTAGTGACTTATTTCATCTGAGATTTACTACTTATTATATTTTCGTACTAACATTTCCAAGATCAAAAAGGAGCACACTTAATCTTGTCAAGTCAAGAATATTTTGGATTTAAATTTGTTAAAGACTTATTATACAATGAACATATCTGGGCAAAAGTGGAAACCGACGGAAATATACGTGTAGGGTTTGACGATATTATAGCCAAGGGGTCAGTTAGGATATTTGCAATAAAACTGTTGCCAATTGGAAAATCCATTATACAAAAGAAAAAAATGGGAATCATCGAATCAACAAAATATACAGGACCAATTGTCGCACCAATCTCTGGAGAAATAATTAGTGTAAATGATTTAGTGCGCAGATTTGGAGCCAATGGATTCAAAGATGACCCATACGGTCAAGGCTGGCTTTATGTAATAAAGCCCACAAACTTAAGCGTTGAACAGAATAGCCTACTTCAAGGCGATGCTGCAGTAAATTGGTTCAAGAAAGAAGCTGAATTGGCAAAGGATAATATTGCCGCTGGAGAACAAGCTTCTTTTTAACTTTTTTAAAATTCCCAGATTTTAGCAGGTCTCATTCTTCGATGCAGGCATATTCGATAGTTCAGACACAACCGGCCAAAACCCTTGACATATTAAAGTAACTCTAGAGCACTATTGCTTATTTTGGAGTTTGTTCTTTAAGTATCCTCACCAGTTCGGCGGTTTTATTTAGTCCATCTGTAGCATCTGCACCCCACGCATCAACACCATATTGTTGAACATCGGTCTCAAATGTAGATTGGCCACCTATTATCACCTTAGTCGTATTTTTCAAACCCATTTTCTGCAATTCTTTTATGACATTGGGAATGCCAGTTTTAGCCATAGCCATTGAACAACTAATTCCTATAATGTCTGCCTTAGCTATTTTTGCTTGTATAACAAATTTTTTAGCAGGCACATCTAACCCAACATCTTTAACAACATAACCCGCCGATTCAAAAAGTGTCATCACTAAAGACTTACCAATGTCATGAACGTCACCTTCAATCGTGCCCAAAATTATTTTTCCTTCAACTTCTTCACCCTTTCCACTTCTTTTGCCTGCTTCAAGCAAAATTGGTTTCAAGACACCAGTGCTAGCCTTTAAGCATTCACCAATCATGATCAAGTCCGATAAGAGTAAGGCTTCACTTTCGCTAACTCCACTCTGCCCCTCTGACCCGCCGGCCCACCAACTTTTTGCAGTAAGTTCCTTAGCATAACTCACAATCCTGTCTAGAAGATCCAATGGATCAGCTCCCAACTCGATTGCTTTACTAGTCAATTCAGCGAACTTTTTTGGGTCTTGATTCTTAAGTGCCTCTTTTAGATTTTGATAGGCTTCTTCCAATATCAACAACTCCTCATGGACAAGAAATTACTAAACAAATTTAGATTGTAGTTTATGGCACTGGAAAGATTCTAAAGGTTAAATAGGGTTTAATTCAAAAAAAGAACAAACTTAAGAAGTGTCTAGACTGTAATTAATAATACTCAGGGAAAGTCAGGATAGAAGATTTGAAAATGCCATTCAAAAATATCCCTAACGACATTTCATATGAAGATGTTAGTGCGCGCTCTCTTTTTATTCAGACATTAAAAGAAATTGGACTTACAGAACAAGAAATAAAAGTCTACGCATTTTTAGTAAAAAGAGGGCCATCAAAAGCAAGCGAAATCTCGAGAACTAATGGTCAAACTAAACTTCAAATTTATAGAATTCTGAAAAATTTGCAAAAAAAGAACATTATAGACTGTGTTTTTGGGCATCCAGCATACTTCTCAGCTATCCCTTTAAATAAAATGCTTAAAGGGTTCATAAAAACTAAAGAAGAAGAAGTGGTTGAGGTAAAAATAGCATGTAAAAAGCTATTGGAGCAATTTAGAACCGCCGATTTACCAACAGTTGTTTGCCCAGACATGTTTGCAATAATAGAGGATCGAACCCGCATTTATAGCAAAGCACAACAGATGCTGGAAGAGTCGAAACAGAAAGTAAAATGCACGGAAGTTATCGCTAACCAATTCGATTCTGATCAAACCATACAAGCCTACCGTTCAAATGCTATGAAACGAGTCTTCAATAAAAAAATAGATTTTAAAGAAATTTTTTATGTTTCTGAATGGAATTATGCTTCAGCTGTTAGACCTATCGAATATATATTTTCAAAGCAAAATGTTGAACTTCGCCATATTGAACTACAAACATTAGACCCTTTGAGTTTTCCAAGAATATGCATAAGAGACGATGAAGAAATACTATTTTTTACCTCTCCAAAAATCAAAGGAAAAACAAGAGGAAAAGACGAAAAAGCACTCTGGACCAACAATAAATGCATAGTTTATGTTTACGTTAATTTTTGGAATAGCCTCTGGGAAAAAGCTAAGCCCTTAAGAGACGACTTTTTCAAAGAATATCTTTTACAAAAAATTTAGTGGGGATATTTTGCACAATCCCTCACCTTCTTTGTATAGTATTCTTCGTGAGATAAAGGCGCTGTTGGTTCAGCATTTTGCACAAGCATAGTCCGTTGGCCTTTAGTGTCGGCATTTGAGATAACTCTTTTTGTCCTCTCAATCAATGTGTCTATTGCAGCAGGTCCTTTTACTATATAATCAGTGCCGTTACCTACCATAGCCACAATATTGTCATATTTACGAGTTACCGAATACCACTCTTCAAGCGATGGGTGCTCAGTGAAAGCATTAATACCTCCGCCCAGATTTTCGTTTAACACCATATTTATTTTTTCATGGGCAGAAAGCGGTCCCTCAGGAACGATAAATGGCTTATATCCTTGTTCAGCAACATGAGGAACGGAAACTCGATATGTAATATCAAGTATTTTTTGGAATTCATCAGCGCTTAAGTAACTTGTGGCATCACACCATAGAATGAAATTGCCTTTCCCTGACTCATCCATTTGTTCACCAAGTATTTCCATCATTTTATCAGCTTTTTTAAAGAGAATTGCCGTACAGCATTTTAACACCAGCTCCGCCATTTCAAAATTGTTGCGAACATCCATAACAAACTCTTTTATGCCTCGGAAGAATCCAGCACTAGTAACTTGACCGCCACAACAAGATGCAAGATAGGGTAATTCAGGCATTATTTTTGTAAGCGTCTGGGCTTCCCAGAAGCATATTGGCCATGTAGCTGATCGAATAGCTGGATCAGGAACATTTTCCAAAAACCATTCAGCATCTTCTTTGGTTTTTGCAAAGGGCTCTACTCCTAAAGGTGGTCCGTTTTCAATCTGTCTAAACTTACGAGTCATGAGCTCCTCGCCAAAGCCATAGTTATAAGGTATCAAGAAATCTGTCGGGAATTTCACCGCCCAAAGCATTTGACCTATTAAGTCTAAATTGGGATAATTCATCATATCCTTGAAGCTAAAAGTTCCTGGTATATCTGCAAAACTATCAAAAATTCTAGGTGTTGAAGTATGCACTCCAGTTGAAAGAATTGGAATACGATCCACAGCATCATTTGTATAAAAGTTTTTAGCAATCCTTTCTCGAGGTGTCATTTTTTCTTCTTGTTTGTCTGCTAGAATTTTTTGCCTTGCTCTTTCAATCATCATTTCTTCGGTTTCAGTGAAATGGTAAGTAAAAGGCCCCTTGTTCCAATACTTTGGATAATCATGCCTTATTTCTTCAGAGTTCCATTCTATATTCATTTTCTTACCTCACGTTTTATTGGCTAAAAAAAGCTTATAGATAGTAGCATTGTGCATGTGATACAAACCGCTAAGCACAAAAAACTATCTCTTACTTGAATCCTAACTGAACCATAACCAGAAAAAAGCATGTTTTAGGGCTCTAGCAAAGACGGCTTTCAAATTTTTCGGCGCGCGCCCGATAAATGTAATATGCTGTATCAAATATCAACTGGCTTTCTTTCTAAGTGCGCGAGTTGTTCGTCTTTTCTGTAATTAACTGCAGTTTATAAGTTGGTTTCGAATAAAAAGGGGTTTGTCCGAGAAAGCGAAAAGCACATAATGGTACTTCAGGGTAAATTGGCTCGTGAAAATTTTGATTTCAGTGTGAAAGCAGGGGGATGCTTAGGGTCGAAGATTGGAGAATAGTTGACTCAGACTTGGTAGAGCCCGTCAGAGGAGTTGCCACTGTAGAGGCTGTTGGCATCGCTCGGTCAAAAAACATTGTCCCTAATACCATAATATTTTGGAGACCAATCACACCTTTTGTCTGCTTAGGATATTTTCAACTAGTTAGAGAGGAAGTCTTTGAAGATGTGTGTGAAAAGAAGGGCATAAAAATAGTGCGTAGAATTCTTGGCGGTGGAACTGGATACGTTGACTCGAAGCAACTTCTGTATGATGTCATCCTTGGTTCAGAGCACTATATGACCCCTATTGCCTCAAACATTAACAGACTATACAGGTATGTTCTCAGCGGAATAATACAAGGCCTACGTGAATTGGGGTTCAAAGATGTGCAACTAATGCCTGACTTCAATTCAGCGATCTGGCTAAACGGCAAGAAGGTTTCAGGAAACGCTGCCACTGGTCTATCTGGCGCTCAGATAGTAGGTGGAAGCCTTCTCGTTGATTTCGACTTTGAAGCGCTCTTTCAGGTTTTTAGGAATCCCTACAAGAATTTGAAGCCGGGAATAAATAGCTTGGAAGAGGGTTTAACTTGCATCAATAGAGAATTGTCCCAAAGAATAGAACTGCCAGAAGTGAAAGAGGCTGTCAAAACAGGATTTGAAAAGGCTCTTGAGATTAAATTAGAGAACGGCAAGTTCACGAAGCGAGAGACGAAGCTCCTTCAGGAGTTAGTACCCAAGTTTGAAAAAAGAGAATGGACTTACGGCATGGATCTTAAGGCAGCTAAGCTTATGCCATATGATAAGATAGATGGTGTTTAGTTGATACAAGATCTGTTACATGACTTGAGAGCCAGAGCCTGCGGTGGAATCGCGATCTCATTGAAGCTAGCTGCTGACCTCTTGAAATTAGAGGACGAAAAACAAATCAATGAATTGATGGCGATTGCACAGGAGGCATCCTATCTACAGATGGGTAGAAAAATCAATTTCTATTATTCATCACCTTATTTTCCTGCATTGTCCTTGACGGGAAGCGAGTGCGCCTTGAGATGTAAGCATTGCGAGACTCGACTCTTGCAGAACTTGACTGCCGTTCTCTCTCCAGAAAAACTTGTGAGCGTGTGCGAAGAAATAGCCCGCAAGGGCGCCAAAGGCGTTTTGATTACAGGCGGTTGCACGTCCACCGGGAAGATCAACCTTGGCAGGTTTTTGGATGCAATTGCCTTGGTGAAGAAGAGGACCAATCTCATAGTGATTGCTCACACGGGAATTTTAGAATTTGGAGAAGCAGAAAAACTGGTTGCGGCTAAAATAGACGGCGCCGCGGTTGATATTGTCGCTTTGCCAGAAGTTACTAAGGATGTTTACGGCATAGAAATTACTCCTGAAGACTATTCTAGTACTCTTTTTGCTTTGGAAAACGCAGGAATGTCGATAATATCCCCACATGTCTGTGTTGGTCTCAATTTTGGCCACTTAAGCCACGAATTAGCATCTTTGAGCTTGATTTCGAGAAGTAGACCTACAACAGTAGTAATTACGGCCTTGATGCCGCTCAGAGGTACTTCAATGGAGAACGTCCAAGTGAAAGTTTCTGATGTAGTTAAAGTCGTGGCAGTTGCCCGACTCATGTTCCCCCACGTTCCGATAACGTTGGGTTGTGCTCGATCCAAAGGCAATGATAGAGTACTTATCGAGAGATTAGCAATTCAAGCAGGAATCACAAGCATAGCTGTTCCATCCGATATAGTTCTCGATTATGCAAAACGTCTTGGATTGAAAGCCGAATCATATACTGCATGTTGTGCAGTGCCGCCAGCTCCTTCTCTAAGAATGATCAAAAGGGAGGAAAACTAGTGACTACTTCGCTACCAGTTGAGAAGATACGCGTCTCAATAGGCACTGCAGTTGTGCTAGGACTCGAAATAGCTTTTATGAATCGCGAAAATGCCCCAACAACCGCCTATTTACAGACCTATTTTCACGGAAGGTGTGCTGCCAACTGCCGCTTTTGTGCTCAAGCTAGAGATTCTGGCGCTAAAGTTGATAAAATCGCCCGAGGCCTATATCTCCCATACGACTTCAATATGGTCACCTCTAGACTGAAGAAGGCAGTCGATCGCGGATTCATCAAGCGAATATGCATCCAAACTATGAACTATCCTAATCTTATGAGTGAACTGGTTTGGCTTGTGAAGACACTACATGCTGGGATTGCTGCACCAATATCTGTTTCGATTCACGCTATTTCTCAAGAAAAGCTTAGAGCTTTGAGAGAATCTGGGGTCCAAAAAATAGTTGTTCCATTAGATGCGGCCACTGAAGAAATATTTGATGAGATTAAAGGCGCCAGAAGCGGTGGGCCTTACAGATGGAACAAGCACATCAAAACTTTGGATGACGCTTTGGCGGTGATGGGAAGAGGTAATGTTGGCACACATTTGATGGTGGGCTTAGGCGAGACCGAATTTGATATGGTGAACCTAATTGCGGAATTAAAGGACAAGGGTGTCTATTGTGCTCTTTTTGCCTTTACTCCTATTCCAGGCTCGCAACTGGCAAAACACAATCCACCTTCGATTGAGACTTACCGGCGAATAAAATTGGCAAATTATCTGCTTTTTCAGGACCTAACCAATGTGGAAAACATTCACTTTAACGCGATGGGGGAGATTACTGATTTTGGTGTAACTCAGGAGGAGCTGAATAAGGCAATAGCTCGTGGCGAGCCTTTCCTTACCTCTGGCTGTCCTGACTGCAACCGACCCTTCGCAAACGAAACTCCCGAGAAGACGATCTACAATTTTCCGATCCTTCCGTCAAGTGAAGAGTTGAGAAGAATAAAAGGACAGATTAAAGTTTCAAGGGAGCCGAAATGAAATGCGTGGGGAGCACTTTGTTCCAGTCGCTGGAGCGCTTGGAGTTGAAATTCATGCCCCGGATAATAGTTCTGTGTCATTCTGTAACAGTCCGTTCCCTGCTCATCGGGATTATGGAGCCTTGGATATCTATCCAGCTGACGCAAAATTCAACGACGAGGTGGCGTGTCCAGTAAATGGAATAGTGAAAGATGTTAGAAGATTTTCTTCCCCTAGTCTTTTTCCTGACAGGCCTCCCATTTATGAGTATCTGACCATTATAGAATCAGAGGAGAATCCCTCAGTCTATGTGAAAATTATCCATGCTTGTCCAAAAGTCAGCGCGGGAGAAAGAGTCAATGTGGGGGACAAAATTGCGGTTTTGATCCACAGCGGCTACTACCCTTTCTGGGTAGATCCACATATTCACGTTGAACTCCGAAACCCAAATGATCCTGTGAGAGCTTCGGGATCTTATAATCTCGAAGTTTTGAACATAGGGTCTATCGAGAAATGCGAAGAAAAGGCCCCAAATGAAGGCTGTATCCGTGGCGTCGTCAGAAAGATAGAAAAGAGATATGTCTCTGTCGAGCCGCATCCTGAGCACTGGGTGAAGATAGGGCTTTTTTCGGGATTGCGGGTAACGGCAATGAAGAGATCTGGGATTCTCGATGGAGGTGTTCCTTTCATGGGCTATGCCGGAGTAATAGCTGGAGAAAAGATGGATGCCGGATCTCAAGTATACTTGGGTGGTGCTCTAATCGGGGATGTAACTGAAACCCTGAATGGGCTTACAAAACTTGATATGGTTGCCTTCAAAATAACTGTTAGAGGTCTCGAATACTTGGGGCTTTCAAGCATTCTCCGTTTGGGAGATGACCGCCAGTTTAAACTCATCCCGAGGAAGGCGGGTCAAATTGACCTTCATGTCGGGGAGACCATAACAATTGAAAAGAGCTGAAGAATATGACAAATAAACACCGAATAAAACGCACCAGCAAAGGAGATGTAGCGCATGGTTGAGATCGAGGGCTTCAATTTTCCCGAAAATCTATACTACAGCAAAGACCACCTATGGATTGAGCTTAGAGAAAACGAAGCAAGAATTGGCTTCACAAGCCTAGGGGAAGCTCTATGCAAAGAAATCGTTCATGTTGACTTGCCTTTTGAAGGAGACCAGAGAAAACAAGGAGAAGAAATCGGTTCTTTCGAGACGATAAAAGCAGTCTTTAGAATTCACGCACCTCTAAGCGGGAAAGTGACAAAAACAAACAATGTTCTCTACAAACAACCTGACCTAATCAATGAAGACCCATACGGCAGAGGCTGGCTATTTATCATAAATGCGAGCAAACCGAAACCTGAACTCAAAAAACTGATGGATGCCAAGAAAGCTGCAGAATACTACAAAGCCATAATCGAAGAGGAAAAAGCAAAGTTCGGGGAATATGACGAACCGCAATAGTCACTCCCTTGTAGTGTGGAGAATGTTGTATCTTTGACAGAGCACGAATTGAGCGTCATCCGAGAAAAGGCATTTCATGGGACACCTATCAACGGAGAAGAAGCCCAATATTTGCTCTCGACAGACAACAGATTACTCTGTCAATTGTTATCAATGTCAAGAATGGTTTCAGACAGAAAGACCGACAAGACGATAAAGGTTTATCATAAGGCTTTTCAGCCAGTCTCCGTAACAGGGCTTTCTTGTGCTTTAAACTGCAAACACTGCAATCAGCATTATTTGCGGCATATGATTCCAGCCAATAATCCTGAAAAACTGTTGCGGGTCTGCAAGGACCTGCGCGCAAACCATGCGCCCGGAGTCCTTCTAAGCGGGGGTAGCAGAAATGATGGAACTGTGCCATTGGACGAGTTTGCTGAAACGATAAACAGGATTAAGAAAGAGACGGGTCTAATCATCTCAGCCCACACCGGTCCTGTAAATTTTGAGAAGGCGAAAATCCTCGTTGAAGCCGGTTTAGACATTGCCCTCCTTGATGTAGTTGGTTCTGCCGAAACAACTCGAAGCGTGTATGGTGTTGATATTACGCCTGATGACTACTCAAGCACTTTGGCTGCACTGAATGCTGCGGGGATTCCTAACATTTCTCCCCATATTTGCGTGGGTTTGCATTTTGGAAAATTGAAGGGAGAAGCCAAAGCCCTCGAGATAGTATCCCGAGCAAAAGTTTCAACAATCGCCATTGTAGTGTTTATTCCAACAAAAGAGACAGCGATGGCAAGTGTTTCTCCCTCTTCTCCTCAAGATGTGGCAAGAGTCATTTCAATCGCTAATTTGATGTTTCCAAACAATCCCATTTCTCTTGGTTGTGTCAGACCAGGAGGAGAATATCGTACGAACATAGATGAGATTGCTATCAAGGCTGGAATTGGCAAGTTAGCCATTCCTACTGCGCGGTCGCTTGAAATTGCGCACACTCAGGGGCTCAGAATCAAACCCTACAATAACGTAATGTGTTGCTCAGTCGACGAATCACAACGCATTTGAATGTTGCCGATTGGGAAAATATGTAAAGCAGTATCAATTCTTCTTTCTATTCGGCTCGTTTGTCGCTTTTGCACCTTACTATAATCTATAAACTCGAAAACATATGGAATTGATGAGTATGCTACGTTATGAGTGTGAGAATCTTGGAAAAGTGGAGATTTGTAGACTTAGACGCTATAGAGCTTTCCTTCCTTCATGCCATAGAAGAATCAATAGCTAATAAGAAAATCAAGAATACGTTACTACTTTGGAGGGCAGACAAACCCTATCTTACTTTGGGATACTTCCAGAACGTCTACGAAGAGGTAGACGTTGAAGCAGCGAAAAAACTTGGGATTCCAATCATAAGACGCATGGGCGGTGGTGGAACAGGGTATCTCACACCCCACGTTCTGGCTTACTCAATAATTGCTGATGAAAAGAGCAGATCTATGCCTAAAAACGTTGAAGAAACGTACCGAGTAATTTGCAACGGGGTTGTTCTTGGACTTAAGGAATTGGGGCTGGATGCCACTTTCACCCCGATCAACGACGTATTAATTGGAGGAAAGAAGTTTTCTGGCAGTTCTCAGCACAGAAGTTATGGAATGATTATCCAACATGGTTTTATCACAACCGAAATGGACCTTCCAACATTGGCTTTGCTGATTAAAGCTCCCAAAGAGAAGCTTCATGACAAAGGCGTAACAAAAATAGAGGATCGAATAACCTGGATAAACAAAGAGATTTTGAAAGCTGGAAGAGAACCGCTCAGTTTAGATCTGATAAAGAAGGCTATCCGAACAGGATTTGAGAAGGCTCTGAAAATTACTCTTCCTGAGGAAGAATTGATGGATGAGGAACTTGAGCCCACGGTTTCTGATGACAGGTTTGAGCAGGACACTTGGAACATCAACCCGCGTTTGTTCAAACGCGTGAATGCAAGGTACATTCACAAAGCCAAGAAAGGCGTAATCAGAGTCAACGCATACGTAGCTGACAACAGAATTAAGGAGATAATGATCACAGGTGACTATATGATGCATCCTGTTGAGGCAATTGCTTCTCTTGAGACTAGGCTCAAAGGTGTTCGAGTCGATGAATCTTTGATTCGTCAAGCCGTTACCTCCTTCTATGAAAGTGAGCCTGTTACTACACCCGGAGCCTCTCCAGCGGATTTTATAATAGCTATTACGAAAGCGCTGGGTAGGTAATTCAAAATTGTCAGCTGAAAAAAAACATCAAATTAAGCACAAAAAGGCGGACAGGCAAGTACGTGATACATCTGCCGAATACGCCAGAAGGGTCTGTTCTTTAGTGAAGGGATGCAAGGGTGTTTGTTCAATCTTAGGAGAACTCGACGATTTGCAACGAAAGAAAGTACTGGAGTTGGAGAAAGCTGAAGAGGGCAAACTCGTGCAGTTTGGCACAGGCATTGAAAATCAGAGTATTAAGGAAGTCCTAAAACGAGATGTCATACTTCTCATAACTAACGACGAAAAATTCGAATATAGAGAGCCAACTATCATCCTCAAAGCAGATGACGAAGTCGTCGGTGAAGAGATATCCGATGCGGCCAAGCTCGAAGAGATAAGGGGAAAACCGGGCTACTTTTTCACTGGGAAAAGTGAACGGCCATTCGTTTTCTACACTCACAAACTTAGAGGCAGAAAAGGTGTCCAGGTCAAGTTCGTAACACTACCGTTTTCCCTCCCACATGACGAACTTAGAAAAGGATTGGAAAACGTCGATGGGATAAGTGACTTGATTTGCGGTTGGCCCTCAAAGTCGGTGGATCTGTATCTTAAGCAGACGTTTAATCTTCCCGTTGACGACGTACGACTTGGGACTCTGCTTGTCGGGTTCAACATTAAGGCAGATTCTGAAAATAGCAAGCATTGAAGTGTAACAAATTTAGTGAATGGTTCTAGACTACAATTCAATCTGAATGTTACTTGGATTGAAAGCGACCGTTCGTCAAGTAAAGATTCCCTGATTAATCATCAATTTCGCGCGCGACATTTAAGTTGTTTGTAAGGTTTGAAACTAACCAGACTCTATAAACTGGTAGAACAAAGAAGTGCTGCAGAGATTCAATCTCGCCGATATACGTCAAGTTGGAGACAATATGATCGAGAAACCAAGAATAGGAGTATACATTTGTCATTGTGGTCTGAACATAGCTGCTACGGTAGATGCGAAGGCAGTGGCGGAGTTTGCGAAGACCTTGCCTGATGTTGCTGTGTCAAAAGACTACAAGTATACCTGTTCAGATCCTGGTCAAGAAATGATCAAGAAAGATGTCAAAGAACATATGCTAAACAGAGTAATAGTTGCAGCATGTTCCCCGCGAATGCATGAACCAACTTACAGAAAACTGATGGAAGCGGCAGGACTCAATCCTTATCTTTTTGAAATGGTCAATATACGAGAGCAGGCGTCATGGGTCCACATGCAGGAACCTACTAAGGCCACGGAAAAAGCCAAGGAGTTGGTGGCCATGGCAGTTGCCCGAAGCCGACTTCTGGAACCTCTAGAAGTGAAAGAAGTTCCCGTTCTCAAGTCAGTACTAGTTATAGGCGGGGGCATTGCTGGTATTCAGTCAGCTCTGGATCTGGCTGAACAAGATTACAAAGTGTTTCTCGTGGAGAGACAGCCTACAATCGGAGGGCACATGGCTCAGCTAGACAAGACCTTTCCGACTATGGACTGTTCAATCTGCATTTTTGCTCCCAAAATGGTGGACGTTGCTAAAAACCCAAATGTTACCCTTCTAACTAACAGCGAAGTTCAAGAGGTTTCGGGGGTTGCAGGCAATTTTCACGTGAAAATTCTCAAAAAACCTCGATTTGTCGATGAGAAAAAATGTGTCGGATGCGGTGTATGCGCCACTAAATGCCCAGTGAAGACTCCTAACGAGTTTGACATGAATCTTGGAATGAGAAAGGCAATCTACATACCTTTCCCGCAGGGAGTCCCAGCAATCTATTCGATAGATAAAGAACACTGCCTGTACTTCACCAAAGGCGTATGTAAAGTCTGCGAGAAGTTCTGCGAAGCCAAAGCTATCGACTTTGAGCAGAAAGAGGAAATCGTTGAAATAGATGTTGGAGCCGTGATAGTAGCAACTGGTTTTGACCCTTTCGATCCTTCCTCACTGCAGGAATACCAATACGGGAAATACAAGAACGTTGTTACTAGCCTGGATTTTGAGCGGTTGATCAGCGCGTTTGGTCCCCAAGAAGGAAAGCTTGTGCGTCCATCCGACGACAAAGAACCACACCGAATCGGATTCATTCAGTGCGTTGGCTCAAGAGATACAAGAACAGGCAATCTTTATTGCTCAAACATTTGCTGTATGAGCGCCATAAAACAAGCCGTCTTGCTTAAAGAGAAGCACCCGGACTACGAAATTTACATTTTCTACAACGACATTCGTGCGTTCGGAAAAGGCTTTGAAGAATTCTACCAAAGAGCTCGCGACTTATGGGTTAACTTCGTGAAGGGAATACCTGCCGAACTTATAGAAGATTCGGAAACAAAGAACTTGACTGTTCGCGGTGTCGACCTAGTTTTGGGTAAATCGATTGAAGTAGACCTTGACATGGTTGTTTTATCAATCGGAATGGTACCGCCAAAGGGAATCGAAGACCTAACTAGAATCCTGCGAATTCCACTGGGCTCTGACGGGTTCTTCTTGGAGACCCATCCGAAGCTCAGGCCCGTCGACACACCTACCTTGGGCATTTTCCTTGCTGGAACGTGCCAAGGACCAAAAGATATCCCAGCAAGTGTAGCTCAGGCGAAAGCTGCCGCATCGGGCGTTGCTTCACTGCTTTCCAAGGGAAAAATAAAAACGGAATCGTCCATTGCAGTTGTGAGTGAAGACTTCTGCAGTGGCTGCAAAGTCTGTGTTCCACTCTGCAAGTATGACGCAATAAAGATGAAAGAGAAAAATGGCAAACACGTAGCAGAGGTTTCAGAAGTAACTTGCATGGGTTGCGGCGTTTGCGCCGCAGCATGCCCAACCAAGTCGATAACTCTTAGGCACTTTACAGACCAACAGATCTTAGCTCAGATAAGAGCGCTATCACCAAAAACATGCGAGTGCTCTGATGAAACAAGAAAAGTCAAAATTAAGGAGAGTATATAATAATGCAAGCAACTGAAAAAGACATAAAACTGGATCCAGCCTTCAAGTATGAAGTTACCGCACGACCCGGCGGAGAAACTCTGCGACATTGTTTTCAATGTGGAAAATGCGAAGCCACCTGTCCAATAGAACGGTTCAAAAATGAGTATCGCCCAGCCCAAGTCATAAGGGCAGTAATGCTTGGTCTTCGCGAGTTCGCACTGGAAAGTCCAACAATTTGGCTTTGCGCCACGTGCTTCTCTTGCAGTGAGCGATGTCCACAAGGAGTACACTTTACTGACATAATGCGAGCTCTAAGAAACATGGCTGTTGAGAAGGGGAAAATTCACCCGTTCTACCAGAAAGTCGCCGAGACAATTCTTCAATATGGGAAAATATATGATTCAGCTGAGTTCATAAACGAAATCCGCGGAGATCTAGGTCTTCCGCCAGTTACATCTTTGGATCGAGAAGAGATGATAAAAATCCTTGAAGAGGCAAAGGTCCTAAGAGCTAAGAAGACCCTGAAAAAGTAGGTGGTAATCATGAAATATGCATTTTTTCAAGGGTGCGTAACGCCGCAAAAGGAAAACGCTTACGAGCTCTCCCTGAGAAAGGTAGCCGAAAAACTAGGAATCGAGTTGGTTACCCTTGAAGAGCAAAATTGCTGTGGCTTCTTCGTGGAACCAGTAGATCATCTTAGTGCAACAGTCATGGCAGCGCGTGATCTCGCGCTGTTTGACGCTAGCGGATTAAATGCTGTTACTCCATGTCCCGCTTGTTACGGGCAACTTAATCGAGTGAAGAACGAACTGCTAGCTGACAAGAAACTGTACGACGAAGTAAATAGTATACTAGCAAAAGTTAACAGAAAGTTTCTGGGTACCTCTAAAATAAAGCACTTCATGACTGTTCTGATCGATGAAGTAGGAATGGAAAAGATTAAGAACAGCGTGGTTAAACCGCTTGAAAACTTGAAGGTTGCTCCCTTCTATGGATGCCATCTTTTGAAACCTTCGTATGAAGTAAACACTGACGACCCTGAAAATCCCCAGTTGCTTAATTTGCTTGTAACTTTGACTGGCGCAAAAATGGTTGATTATGGCGAGAAGAAGCTTTGCTGCGGTCAATCAGCTAACAGTGTTGATGAGGCGCTGTCTTTGGCAATCAGCAAAACAATATTGAACAGTATAAGGAAGGGAGGTGCCGACGCTATGGTAACCGTTTGTCCAGCTTGTCACATGCAATTTGATCTTGTTGCAGGCGCTAAACTCCGAGACTTGCGGATTCCAGTTCTTCATTACACGCAGTTATTGGGGCTTGCGCAAGGAATAAGCCCGAATGAACTCGGATTGGATGAAAACAGGGTCCCGGTAGATGATATAATAGAAATAATTGGAGCAGTGTGAAGGCAAAATGAGCGAAACAAAATCTGCTTTCGAACCAAAAATTGTTGGTTTCCTATGTAACTGGTGCAGCTACGCCGGTGCAGACCTAGCTGGCATTAGTAGAATGCAGTACCCAACAAACGTCCGAATCATTCGAGTCATGTGCAGCGGACGTGTTGATCCGGTTTTCGTACTTGAAGCTTTCAAGGGAGGTGCCGACGGAGTATTGATAGCAGGGTGCCACTTGCCTTCTGACTGTCATTATCTTTCGGGAAATTTCAAAGCCCAGCGGAGAGTCGCACTTCTAAAGAAAGTGATAGAGCAGTTCGGCATAGAACCCGAAAGACTTAGAATAGAATGGATTTCGGCTTCCGAAGGAGACCGTTTTGCTCAGCTAGTGAAGGAAACTACAGAGCAGATTCGGAAACTTGGTCCAAACCCCTTGAAAAATAGAGAAGAAGAGCAAAAGGTGAATTGAATTTGAAGGTGCAGAAACTCACAGTTGCTTTTTATTGGGCTGCAAGTTGCGGCGGCTGCGAAATAGCCGTTTTAGACATCAACGAGAAAATCCTTGATGTAGTGAAAATAGCTGACATCGTGTTCTGGCCCGTAGCCATGGACATCAAATACAAGGATGTTGAAGCAATGCCTGACAAGTACATTGACATCACCTTCTTCAACGGTTCCATCCGCAACAGCGAGCAAGAACATATGGCGAAGCTTCTGCGGAAAAAATCTAAAACGCTGGTTGCCTTCGGCTCCTGCGCCCACGAAGGCTGCATACCCGGCTTAGCTAATTTGCACGACAGCAAAGAAATCCTCGAGTACGTTTACCAGAAACAGAAGGGACTTGTAAACCCAGAGGGAACAATTCCCAAAACCGAAACAAAAGTGAAAGAAGGCACACTGGAAATCCCACAGTTCTACGATACCGTGAAAACTTTAGCGCAAACCGTGGACGTAGACTATTATATTCCTGGTTGTCCGCCGCCAGTCACTCTCATAGCCAACGCCATAGACGCCATCGCAAAGAACGAGTTGCCGCCGAAAGGCTCAGTGCTTGCACCTCTTAAATCCGTTTGTGACGAATGCCCCCGAAAGAGGGAAAACAAGAGCATAGACACGATTTACCGCGTTTACGAGAAGGCTTCTGACCCAGAGCGGTGTTTGCTTGAGCAAGGAATACTTTGCATGGGTTCAGCTACTCGTGGTGGTTGTGGTGCGCAGTGTTTGACTGTTGATATGCCTTGTACAGGTTGTGGTGGCCCCTGTCCGAACGCGCTGGAACAAGGCGCAGCCATGATAGGTTCGCTAGCCTCAATATTAGGTTTGGAAAATGAACAGAGACATTACTCTCAAGGAGACGTAGATAATCTTATAGACCAAATCAAAGATCCAATGGGCACGTTTTACATGTACTCTTTACCCGCTTCAATTCTACGGAGAAAGGTGATGAAGAAATGAAAGAAATAAGCATAAACCCGATTACTCGGCTTGAAGGGCATGGAAGCATTTCCATATTCCTCAACGACGCAGGCGAAGTGGAAAACGCCTACCTGAAAATCCCAGAACTCAGAGGCTTCGAGAAGTTCTGTGAGGGAAGACGCGCTGAACTCATGGCTCAGCTCACCACAAGAATCTGCGGAGTCTGCCCCGTCGCCCACCACTTCGCGTCAACCAAAGCTTTAGACGCGGCGTTCAAAGTTGACCCGCCTTCAGCCGCGAAGAAACTTAGGGAACTCATGTACCAAGGCTACATCATCTACGATCACATACTGCACTTTTACTATTTGGGCGGACCCGACTTTGTTGTTGGTCCTGACGCGCCCCCAGAGAAACGCAACATTCTTGGCGTAATAGAAAAAGCGGGTTTGGAAGTAGGTAAAGAAGTCATTAAGCACAGAGCGTACGGCCAGAAGATAACTGCGATTCTAGGCGGCAAAGCTACGCATCCAGTGTGCGGCTTGCCCGGCGGCATATCAAAAGCGCTAAGCGAAGAAGACAGGCAAGAAATCGAGAAGATGGCTGCCTCCTCAGTGGAGTTCGCCAAGTTCAGCTTGAAACTTTTCCACGACCTAGTGCTGGGAAACAGCGCGTACGTTGACCTTATCAAGAGCGACGCGTACACGATGAAGACGTACTATATGGGTCAGGTGGACGCTGACAACAAGGTTAATTTCTATGATGGAAAAATCAGGGTGGTTGACCCCGACGGCAGCGAATTCTTGAAGTTTGAAGCTAAAGACTACTTGGCACACATTGGCGAGCATGTGGAGCCGTGGACTTACTCAAAGTTTCCGTTTCTGAAGAAAGTCGGCTGGAAAGGTCAATTCTACGGCGCAGATAACGGAGTTTACCGTGTTGGCCCGCTTGGGCGGTTGAATGCTGCTGACGGTATGGCTACGCCGCTGGCGCAAGCAGAGTATGAAGTGATGTACAAAACCTTGGGTAGACCGGTGCACGGCACTTTGGCTTTTCACTGGGCGCGTTTGATTGAATTGCTTTATGCTGCTGAGCGCGCGGTTGAGTTGGTGAAAGACCCTGAGATTACGAGCACGAATATACGTAACAAGCCTGGTGAGCCAGGTGAAGGTGTGGGCGTGGTTGAAGCGGCACGTGGAACGCTGTATCATCATTATGTTCTGGACAAGGACGCGTTGGTTAAGGATGTGAACATGATTGTGGCTACGACCAACAATTACCCGGCGATCTGTATGTCCATTCGCGATGCGGCTAGGGGCTTGATACACGGCGGCAAGGTTGACCAGGGCGTGCTTAACAAGGTGGAGATGGCTTTCAGGGCTTATGATCCGTGCTTCGCGTGTGCAACGCACCTCGCAGTGGGGCAGATGCCTTTTGAAATCC
>CAZUHG010000005.1:0-36408 GCA_964620515.1 uncultured Candidatus Bathyarchaeia archaeon | reverse complement strand
GTGAGTAAATGAAGTATATGCTTGTTGTTGGGGATGGAATGGCTGATTATCCCATTCCTGAATTGGGAAACAGGACGCCCCTTCAAGCAGCACGCAAACCAAACATGGACGCGATAGCAGCCAAAGGCAGAAACGGGCTTCTCAGAACCGTGCCCGACGGCTTAAACGCGGGCTCAGACGTGGCAATCCTTTCATTGCTGGGTTTCAACCCAAGGCAGTTTTACACGGGCAGAGGAGCATTTGAGGCTGCTGCCAGAGGCATCAAGCTGGAAGATAACGATGTAGCATTCAGATGCAACCTGATAACCGAAAAGAACGGAGTCTTGGCTGATTACTCGGCGGGGCACATAACAAGCAAAGACTCCACGCCGCTCATAGAAGCCGTGAAAAAAGCCTGCGAAAAACCCGGTGAAATCGAGTTTTATTCAGGATTAGATTACAGGCATTTCTTAATTCTGCGGAACGCGCCGCTCTCGCTTCAAATCGAGTGCACGCCACCCCACGACGCCATAGGCGCTGAAATCTCGGCGGTCTTACCGAAAGCTAAGTCTCCAAAAGCAGAAAAAACAGCGACTCAGCTGAAGGAAGCAATACGCAGGTCCAAGGAGATACTGGAGGCGCACCCAGTTAATGTTGCCCGACAGAAAAGCGGGAAAAACATGGGAAACATGATTTGGCCTTGGGGCGGCGGCGAAAAACCACGCATGCCTTCGTTCAAGGAGAAATACGGCTTGAAAGCAGCAGTCATCTCCGCTGTGGACTTGGTGAAAGGCATCGGAATCTACACAGGAATGAAGGTTATTAACGTTCCCGGAGCTACAGGCAGAGACGACACGAATTATGAGGGCAAAGCAGACTACGCGCTAAAAGCACTCAAGGACAATAACTTGGTTTTCGTCCATGTTGAAGCGCCAGATGAGGCAGGGCACGTCAAGGATTACAAGCTGAAAGTCAAAACGATAGAGGACTTTGATAAGCGGCTGCTTGGCAGGATTCTGGAAGACTTAAAGGAGCCGTACGCAATCGCTGTCTTGCCAGACCATCCGACACCAATTAAAATTGGAACGCACTCAAGGGAACCAGTACCTTTCGCCATTAAATCGCCTCGGCTAGACGCGGATGGCGTTAAAAAATTTGACGAGTTCTCCGCTAAGAACGGCGGATTTGGCTTAGTGGAGCAAGAAGGCGTTGTATCACTTCTGCTTTCATCCACCCCGCGCAGCAGATAAAAAGATAAAGCCTGCTTCGCGCGTAGTTCTGTTACCATGCAAGATGTGAAGCCAGAACCAGTTTTCGAACTACTTGCCAAACCTGTTCGCAAAGCGTTAGCTGAACTCGGATTCACAGAGCCTACGCTGCCGCAAGTTATGGCTTTTCCGCCCCTGCTCGCAGGCAAAAACGTGCTCCTGATAGCGCCTACAGGCAGCGGGAAAACCGAGGCGGTGCTGCTTCCAGTATTTTCCAAACTTATCCAGCGAGAAAAGAAGCCGACGGGCATAGCGGTGGTGTACATCACGCCTTTGAGGGCGTTGAACCGCGACATGCTGAAGCGGTTAACGTTCTGGTCTGAACGGCTGGGCGTTTCGGTGGAGGTTAGGCACGGCGACACAGAAGCGAAAACTCGCAGAAAACAAGCACTTTCGCCCCCACAGATGCTGGTGACAACGCCAGAAACACTACAGGCAATTCTTCCAGGCTCACAAATGCGGAAGCACCTGAGCCACGTGCAACACGTAATCGTCGATGAAGTGCATGAGTTAGCATCAAGCAAACGTGGCGTACAGCTAACGTTGGCGTTGGAGAGGCTTCGCGAAGTGACTGGCAGAGAATTCCAGAGGATAGGCTTGTCCGCGACAGTTGGCAACCCAACCGCCGTGGCAAAGTTCATCGCTGGAACAAACAGATCCATCGACGTGATTTGTGCGGTGCTCGCGAAGGATTTCCGCTATCACGTTGAAAGCCCAACGGTAACCGAAGCGGATTACGAGTTAGCTGGGAAACTGGAAACTGCGCCAGAAGCCGCTGCCAGAATACGGCGGCTAGCCGAACTGGTTGACAGCCACAAGTCAACGTTAATCTTTGTGAACAGTAGAACAAACGCGGAAACGCTGGGACACAAATTCAGCCAGCTTGGCAGAGCAGATGTTGCAGTGCATCATGGGTCGCTTTCCAAGGAAGAACGAGTCAAAATTGAAGACGAATTCAAGGCTGGAGCGTTGAAAGCGATAATCTGCACGAGCACGCTGGAACTGGGGATTGACATAGGCAACGTGGACTTGACTGTCCAGTACATGTCTCCGAGGCAAGTGAACACGTTAATCCAACGCGTTGGCAGAAGCGGTCACCGTTTGAATATGCTTTCTGAAGGCGTGGTAATCACGGTTTTCCCAGACGACACGCTTGAAGCCATGGCAGCAGTGAAAAACGCACGCGACAATAGGATAGAACCTGTGCTGTTCCACGAAAACGCGTTGGACGTGCTCGCGCACCAAATCGTTGGGATTTTAATGGAGAGGGAAACTGCCACCGTCGCTGAGGTTGCAACGTTAGTGCGTAGCGCTTATCCTTACCGCAAGCTCGGTGAACGCCAGCTTTTGGATGTGATATACTTTTTAGACAGCCTCAACCAATTAAGATTCTACGAAGAAGGCAAAGTTTTGAGAAGAACACGGAAATCAAGAGAGTACTATTACGGAAACTTGTCCATGATTCCCGACGAAAGACGCTACCCAGTGATAAACGTGCTTTCCGACAGGAAAATCGGCACGTTAGGCGACGAGTTCATGGCGTTAGACGCCCGCGTGGGCTTAAACTTCATCATGCGCGGAAAAGTCTGGCGCATAGTCCAAATCGAAGAGGAAACAGGCAGAGTGCACGTTGTTCCTTCCGAAGACCCGTTCGCCGCAGTTCCAGGCTGGGACGGAGAAATCCTGCCCGTGCCGTTTGATTTAGCGCAGCAAACAGGGAAAACTCGGGAAAAAATAGGGGAAATGCTCAGAAAAACAGGCAATGTTGAGGCAGTTGCTGCTAAACTTGCGGAGAAAATGGCTACTGACAAAGCCAGCATGCTGGAAACCGTAAAGGAAATAGACGACCACTTAAAAGAAGGTGCGCCACTGCCCACGCAGAATCATGTGCTTATCGAAGCCTTCGACAAATACCTCATAATTCACGCGTGCTTTGGAGAAATAGTTAACCGCACCCTCGGCGGAGTATTAGACTCTGTACTGGCGGAAAACGAGGTCATCAATGGCTGGTGGACCGACGGCTACCGCATACTCGTAGAAGCTCCGCGAAAGCTGGCGCTACGAGAAGTCGAAAAACTTCCTGCCACACTTTTCAGCTTAACTGATGATGCCGTGGATGAGGCGTTCAGAAAGTATGTTAACGCCAAGTTTCCTTTTGCTGTCAAAATGAAATTCGTAGCTGAACGCTTCGGAGTGCTGCCTAGGGGAAAAACCATGAGTTACGAAAGACTAGGTCAGCTTAAAGCACAGTTTGAGGGAACGCCGATTTACGATGAAACATTGCGGGAGGCAATGCTGGAGAAGGCGGACCTGAAAAAAGTCAAACAGATAATGCGTGCTGTCCGAGAAGGAAAAATAAAGGTTAGCATGCTTTACCGTTCTGAGAAGCCAACGCCTTTAGCGTACCACATACTCGCGAAGTACGCGGACACTTCTGAGCTGATGGCGCCTGAACGAGTTCTGCTGAGCAATATTGACAAGATGAAAATGGCGATTGAAGCCCGAACAGCTACGCTTCTATGCATGAAATGCGGCGAGTGGACCAGCCAAGAGAGAATCAAGAATTTGCCAGATGAACCAGAATGCGGAAAATGCTGTTCCAAACTCTTAGCGTTGCTGTATCGAAACCAAGACGCGAAACGCCTGAAAGACGCTTTGCGGAGAAGACGCGAACGCGAAACGCTCTCAGAGGAAGAGCTTAAGGAGCTAACTCAAGCAAGACGCAAAGCCGACTTGATCTTAAGCTACGGCAAAAACGCCATCAGAGCGTTGGAAGTGAAAGGCGTGGGACCAGAAACAGCCTCAAGAATTCTGGGCAAGATGCACCAGAACGAGAACGAGTTTTACTTGGATTTGCTTAAGGCGAAGATTCAGTTTTTGCGCACAAGAGAATTCTGGAACGACAAGTGAGGGCAAATGGCGGGAAAGGAACCTCAAAACGCGTTAAAGCGTTCGCTGGGCTTGCTGGATGCTACAGCGATAAGCGTGGGCGCCATAATCGGCGGCGGCATCTTCGTCGTAACAGGCATCGCAGCGGGCTTGGCGGGTTCAGCCTTAGTAATTTCCATGGTTATTGCAGGTGTAATCGCGTTTTTTACAGCGTTAAGCTTTGCCGAATTGGCAGCGTGGCAACCTGTAGAGGGAAGCGTTTACGAGTACGCGCGCCAGCTTATTTCGCCTTTCTCAGGTTTTCTGGCGGGTTGGATGTGGATACTCGCTAACACTTTTACTGGAGCAGCGGTTTCTCTCGGCTTCGCCTACTACTTGACAGCGTTATTTCCAATTCTCCCAAGCAACATCGTTGCAGCAGCACTGTGCATAACGTTCACAGCGCTAAATTTCATTGGAGTTCGCCAATCAGCGATATTGAATAACATTCTTGTTGCGGCTAAATTGCTTATACTAGCGTTCTTCGTCATTTTTGGCGCGGCGCACACGGCGACTTCAAATTTCATGCCTTTTGAACCTTTCAACGCTGGAGTAGTTTACGGCGCGTGCTTCATTTTCTTTGCTTACGCTGGATTCGCGAGGGTAGCGGTGGTGGCGGAGGAGGTGAAAGACGCAAAACGCAACGTGCCAAGAGCTTTGCTTCTGTCGCTGGCTATATCTACAATAGTATACATTCTCGTCGGCATAGTAGCTGTCGGGCTGGTAGGGTCAACTGAACTTGCAGGTTCAGACGCGCCCTTAACAGAAGCCATAAGCGCCACTGGAAGCCCGCTTGCAATGCAAATAGTCTCCTTTGGAGGTTTACTAGCCACAGCTAGCGTGCTGCTTACGTCAATCTTGGGTGTTTCACGCATGGCATATTCCATGGCGAGGAAGAAAGACATGCCGCAGACTTTGACCCGCCTTCACCACAAATTCTACACTCCCTACTATGCACTCTCGATTGTGGGAGCGGTTATGGCGGTGCTTGTCATGTTTGTGGACCTTACAAGAGTGGTTGCCCTGAGCACCTTTGCTATCCTTTTCTACTACGCGCTCACAAATGTAGCTGCTCTTAAACTGAAAATAGAGAATAGGCGATATTCCAGATTAATACCCGCACTGGGATTGAGCACCTGTTTGGTTCTGTTAGTATTCGTACTCTTCGCGTCAACTCAATCATGGATAATTGGTATCATATGCCTAGCAATAGGGGCAGTATACTATCTTGCCAAACAAAGACTACAGACTGGAAAAGCTGGAATTAGAAAAAACTGGTAATATTTTGTAATTATTCAGAGCCAAGAGTTAGACGTAAATAACTGTCTAAACTCTACTGAAGATTTATGTAGTTGATATGGACTTTTTGAGTATCTATGCACGCATTGTACTTAGCGAAATGCTGCCGAAGGTGACGCTTAAGTGACGGAGACAGCGAACCAGAAAGAGCCAGACAGAGAGCCGATAAAGGCTTCCGAAATTGACCCGAAATTCAAGTATGAACTCTCACGGATGCACGGCGGCGAAAAACTTCTCAGGTGCTTCCAGTGTGGAACATGCACCAGCGATTGCCCAGTGGCAAGGTTCAGCGACACCTACAGGCCACGCACCATAATTCGCATGGCGCAGCTTGGCTTAAAGGAGCGCGTGTTAAACAGCGACACATTATGGCTGTGTGCTGCATGCTTCACCTGCACTGACCGATGCCCACAAGGCGTTGAAGTTGCAAGCGTAATCCGCGTGCTCAGAAACTTGGCTGCGGAAAAAGGCATCGCGCCTCAAGTTTTCAAAGACCAAGCCGCATGCATACTTGAATCAGGCTATGCTTACAAAATTCCAGAGTTAAGAGTTAAAAAACGCGAATCCCAAGGGCTGCCACCGCTTCCAAAAGGTAATCTAGAAAGCGTACGCAAATCGCTTAAAGGCGTCAAATTCCTCGATAACAAGGAAAAGGAAGGCGAGCAACATGGGCAGTAAATACCTGATTTTTCTCGGTTGCGCAGTTCCCTATCGTGTGTCAGCTTACGAAATCTCAGCCCGCAAAGTCCTCCAGAAACTCGGCGTGGAACTGGTTGAAATGCCAGAATTCAACTGTTGCGGCTTGCCATTAGACCCAGTCAGCCACGAAACCATGCTCATCCTTGCCGCGCGTAATCTGGCTTTAGCGGAGCAGCAAGGCTTAAACATTATTACTCTCTGCCCAGGCTGCGCTGGCACTTTAAAGAAAGTCAACAAGACTTTGAAGGAAGACAAAGCTTTACGAGAGCAAATTAACGGTCACTTGAAAGAGGCTGGGTTGGAGTTCAAAGGAACAGTTGAAGCGAAACACATACTACAAGTGCTGAAGGAGGATGTAGGCTTAGAGAAAATAAGGAGCGCCGTAGTCAAACCGCTCACCATGCTGAAAGTCGCTGAACATGTCGGTTGCCACCTGCTGAGACCAAAAGACTACATAGGTTTTGACGACCCAGAAGACCCGCAAACCCTAAAAACACTCATTGAAGCCACAGGCGCCACATGCCTAGATTACATTGACGAGACAGAATGTTGCGGCGCGCCAAGCGTAGGAGTAAGCGACAAAGTTGCGTTGCATCTTGCCAGAGACAAACTTAACCACGTGAAAATGGTGGAAGCACAAGCATTAATTACGATTTGCCCGTTCTGTCACATCATGTTCGACACGAATGAGCTGCGCATAGAAAGAATGTTCAACGAGGGTTACGGCATACCCGTTTTGCATTACCCGCAGTTGCTCGGGTTAGCCATGGGCATGACCCCTGAGGAACTCGCTTTCAACGAACTCAGAGTAGATACATCAAAACTATTAAAAACAGTATTCGAAGACACGAAATGAAGCACAAGCTTTTTGAAAACGTGCCTAGAGAAGCATTGATTGATTCGCTTCTGAAAAGACCAAAAGGTATAGATAAAGCAAAATAGCTGAAAACTCTATAACCCGAGTGGCAACTTGGAAAAGAGATGAAATAAGTCATGGGCTACATGGCTGTGTGGAAAATTCTAGAAGAAATAATTATAGAATTCCGAAAAAAAGGCGAGACAATCCCACAAAACATTATGAACGATTTGAAATCAGCTAAAGTAATGATTAACATAATGAATTTTGACGAGGGTCGCGGCGAAACAGCCCAGAAAATCGAGCAGTACCTTGGAAGCGTGGAAGCCTACCTTGTCACTGCAGCACAGAAAACATTTGAAACAGCACACATTGACACGTGGCTCAGGCGACTTGAAGAAGCCACATGCGATGTGTGTAGTACATGTGAAGTTGGAAAAGAAGAAGAGGCAAAGTTCATCTCTGGTGTTCCTCGCGACCAAAAATGGATTCGAGTTAAGCCCTTAGACAGCATGCCTCTTGAAGAGCTGAAACAGCTCGCAGAAAAAACAAGCCTTTCAAGTCGCGTTGAAGAGGACGGGCGACTAGTTGTTTATGGAAAGACTGAAGACATAAGAGAATTTGTGAAAAAAATGACCGCCATAACCAGCAAGGAATAAGCTAGTTCTGTTTTCTTTTCAGCATGTTCTCGAGGATAGGACGCAGTTTCGCGTTTTCAGCCTGAATCTTCTCTTTGCCCAGCGCCTTCATATCCGTGTCTATCTCTTTAATCACTTCAGCGTAGTGTATGCCTTCAGCTGCGGAAACGTATTCTACGCGGAACCTTTGAGGGCTCATGCCCAGCTTCGTCAGCATTGTTTTAAGTGCGTCGGTGCGGGCTTTCATCTTGTAATTGCCGCTGATGTAGTGGCAGTCGTAGGGCAAGTGGCACGCTCCCACCAGCACCATGCCTGCGCCAAGTCGCAATGCTTCCAAGACGAATTCTCTGGCAACCCGCCCTGAACACATGACACGAATTGCCCTTACGCTTGCTGGATACTCGAATCTGCTGATGCCAGCGAGGTCTGCGCCTGCGTAGCTGCACCAGTTGCAGAGGATAGCGAGGATTTTCTCTTCTGGTTTATCTTGAAGGGCTGCGCGTATTTGAGCCAAGATTTGGGCGTCAGTGAAGTGCATCTGGGTGATAGCGTGCTGCGGGCATTCGGCAACGCATGTGCCGCATCCATGGCAGCTGGCGGTGATGACTGTGGCGGGTTTGCCTTTTTCCCATCTGATGGCGCCGTAGGGGCACTTGTCAACGCACACTCCGCAACTCTTGCATTTGCTTTCATCAATCACTGAGATGATGGGTTCAATCTTCCACTTCGGCTTAGAAATGACTGTTGCCGCACGTGAAGCTGCACCGCAACCCTGTGCGACACTGGCAGGAATATCCTTTAAGCCTTGGCAGGCACCTGCGTAGAAGACGCCGTCTGTTGGAGCATCCATCGGTTTGAGTTTGGGGTGACTTTCCATGAAAAAGCCATCTGCGCCACGGGACAGGTTCAAGATGCGGGCTATGTCAGCTGAGCCTTCCTTGGGTATGCCTGCGGTTGCGAGCACAACCATTTCAGCTTCAATTTCAATTGGCTGCCCCAGTTTTGAGTCTTCACTGTGCACAACCATGTTGTGGGTAACTGGGTCTTCGTCGATTCGGCTTACGCGTCCTTGAATGAAGATTACGCCGCGTTCGCGTGCGCGGTCATAGAATTCTTCGTAACCTTTGCCTGGGCTACGTATGTCCATGTAGAACACGTAAACCTCAATATCTTCCTTGTACTTCTCTTTCAACTGGACAACGTGTTTGAGCGTGTACATGCAGCAGAAGTTGCTACAGTACGGGTACTTGTTCTTGTCTCGGCTACCCACGCACTGGATGAACGCGACAGTATGCGGTTTCTTGCCGTCGGATTGCCTGATGACTTTGCCGCCTGTGGGACCTGCTGCGAGTATTAAGCGTTCGAACTCCATTGATGTGATGACGTTTGGGTACTTGCCATAGCCAAGCAGGGGCATATCGTAGGGCATGTAAACGTCGAAGCCTGTGCTGACGATGATAGCGCCGACTTCAATGTCGACTTCTTCAGGTTTCTGCTCGAAGTCGATGGCTTTGCGGTCACCGCACTTTTCAGTACATTTGAAGCATTCAATGCAGTAGTCCTTGTTGATGGAATAGATAAGCGGAACACATTGATCAAGCGGGACCGAAATTGCTTTGCGGGTGCCCAGATTCATGTCCCACTCGTTAGGGTATTCGATGGGACAAACATCTTTGCATTCTCCGCAGCCTGTACATTTTTCGGGAATAACGTATCGGGGGTTCTTGCGGATTTTCACTTTGAAATTGCCGATGTAACCGTCCACTTTGACTAGGTCAGAGTAAGCGAAAATCGTGATGTTCGGATGTCTGGCGCAATCCACCATTTTTGGACCTTCAATACAGATACTGCAGTCCAACGTGGGGAAAGTCTTGTCCAGCGCTGCCATGTGCCCGCCGATACTCTGCGTCTTTTCTAGCAGATAAACTTTGAAGCCCATCTCCGCAAGCTCCAAAGCAGCATTCATGCCGGCGATGCCTCCGCCGATGACAAGTGCCTTGTTAGTTACTGGAACTTCTATGGTTTGCAGGGGCATCATCAACCGCGCTTTGGCTACAGCCATGCGCACAGTGTCTTTGGCTCGTTCAGTTGCGACGGCGGGGTCGTTTTGGTGGCACCACGAAGAGAATTCGCGGATGTTAGCCATCTCGTAAAGAAACGGGTTCAAACCAGCCTCAGAAACCGTGCGCCTGAACGTTGGCTCGTGCATGCGGGGCGAGCAAGCCGCAACAACGACGCGGTTAAGTTTCTGTTCTCTGATGGCTTTTCGGATTTCTTCCTGACCCGGATCCGCGCAGGTGTAGCGATTCTCTTTCACGTACACAACATCAGGTATAGTTTTTGCGTACTCAGCAACCGCATGGACATCAACTGTACCTGCGATGTTTAAGCCGCAGTGGCAAACGAAAACGCCTATGCGTAGCTCTTCAGGCTGTTTAGGTGCTTCTGGCTGGCTCATCTGATAGTCTCCTCCATACTGAACCGTCGGCTAACTTGCTCTCTTGCTTTACGCGAGCTAGCAGCCTTAAGCTCTTTTGTCGCGTCAGCAGGTGATGTGACGCGCTGCAACGCCTTGTTCCAAGTTCCCGAATGCACAGGCGTGTGAATGACTTTAGTGCGCTTCAGCGTCAATGCTTCGTCAACTGGGCACACGGCTTTGCAGGCGCCGCAGTAGACGCAGAAAAGCTCGTTAACGTAAACCTTCTTATCCTTCTCAGAAAGATAAAGCGCACCTGTTATGGGGCAAACATCCAAGCAGTCAGTGCAGCCTTCGGGGCATTTCGTCTGGTCGATGGCGATTTTGCCTTCCATAAACTTCCGCACTGTAATCACGCCAGGACTGCATTTGAACTCGCAGACTCTGCAGGTTGGGCAGTACTCTTTTTGAATGTCCAAGCTGATTTGCACGCGTTTCCTCTGGCTTGGCGACAAAGACGCAATGGCTTCAACTGGTTTTCCGTCGTAACCTACGCGGGTAATCTTAATCAAAGACAAGGGGCAAGCGTTTTCACATTCAACACAGTCCTTTGGACACTGACGCGTATCCACTTTTATGTCGCGGATTAGTTCTGGGTAACTCTCCTTATCCAGCACCGAAAGGGCATGTTCACCGTTCAACGTGAGCTTGATGGCGCCGTAGGGGCAGGAAACATCGCATATTCCGCAGAAAGTGCACTTCGCCAAGTCAATGTCAACTTTGGCTTTCTTGGTTTTCTGCCCCGGGACTTTCGGCTGCTTTTCAAGTTTGATAGCATCTTTCGGACACGCTAAACTGCATATTTGGCAACCTACGCAACGTGTCTTATCAAGGATTAACTTGAAGTTTTTAACGTGTAAAATCCATTCTAGAGTTAACGTATCTGCCGTATCTTTTTTCACGGTTTTAAACGGCATTATTTTATCACCAACATAAGGCACATGCGCTCGATGCCAATTGTTAGAGTGTTTCAATGCATCGTTTTGATATAAATATTGCTTGCTTATAACGCCGATTTGTTCATGGATTCAGTAAAAAATCAAGTATACACTTTGTTTCGAACAGTCACGGCAACGTAGCACTTCAGCGCATCAGCATCTTCAAGGGAAACTACCTGCAAACCAGCGTTCTGCAGCAATGTACTGAAGGTTGCCAACGAAAAAGCCTTCTTCAACCCAGTCACCACAACGGACGCGCCACGCTCCGCTATTCGATTAATCTCGCTTAGCGTTTTCAAGGGGTGTGGCATGTTCTGAAGCACAGTGAAAGCAAAAACGGTGCTGAAATGGTCATTTTTGAAGGGCAGGTGGTCAGCGTCCGCTTGAACCAAGTAAACATTTCGGAAAACGCGGGAGCGCTCCTTGGCTTGGAGCAACAGTTTGCCAGACACGTCTACGCCCACGACTGTTTGGGCTTCGGCAGCGACTTTGCTGAACAGGAGACCGGTGCCGCATCCGACGTCAAGGACCCTGCTGTTGCGGGTTATGTTTAGGCGCGCTAGTGCTGCTTTGTACTTGGCCACTTGCTCCTCAGCGTACCGCGCATCATACATTTCAGCGGTTAAATCGTAACGCCGCATGGTCCTGCGCTTTTGGTCCCACTTGTTCACGGGCTGAACCTTCAGAAATCTTATGTACACTGGAACCCTCTAAAATACTTGGCTGAAACAAATTGCAGAAACAAAACAAGTTAACGGTTCTCACGAATCCAAAGCTAACGGAAGCCGCGGCGGCGATCGAAAAAGCGTTAACGCAGAGAAGAACGCTTATAGTCGCTGGCAAATGCAGTGTTCACTATACGGGCAGGGCAAAGTCAACTCTTGAAGCCGGCGAACGCATACTAATCATCAAAGAGGACGGGTCGCTTCTTGTTCACCGCCCAGTCGGCTACGAACCAGTCAACTGGCAACCTTCAGGAAGCGTTTTTCACGTGCAAGCAAAAGCTGATGCCGTCGAGGTTCACGCGGTAAGGCAGAAACCCCGAGAAAGCGTACAGGTAATGTTTGACGAGGTTTTCATGGTTTCAGCCCTGAGCCTTTTGGATTCTGGAGAGTTTTCACTTTACGCCAGCGAACAGGACATGCACCGAGCGATTCTACTGAAGCCTGCGCTTTTGGAGGAGGGTTTCAAACCCATAAGCTACGAGAAGAAGGTGGAGCCTGGATTTGTGGACGTTTACGGCGTGGATAAGAACGGCAAGCTGGTGGTGGTTGAGGTTAAGAGGAAAACGGCTGGGAAAGAGGCGGTTCTGCAGCTTGCCAAGTACATTGACGCTATAAAGAGTAAGGCGGATCGTGAGCTTCGAGGGGTGCTTGTTGCGCCGAGTTTGGGGAAAGATGTGCAGAGGTTGCTGGTGACGTTGGGTTTAGAGTTTAAGGAATTAGACCCGAAAAAATGCGCGAAGGTACTGAGAAAAACTGAAAACACAAAACTTGAAGCTTTCTTTAAAGAAGACAACTAACGACCTGAAGCATTGAGAAGGCTTAAATCGGTCGGGTTGCCTTTTGCCTTTTGAAGGTGAAAAGTGAACATGAACCTTTGGAAGGACATTCCAGTCGGAGATAAACCCCCAAAACTGTTGAACATGGTTATCGAAGTGACAAGCAATTCCAGAGACAAATACGAGTATAACCCTAAATGGGAAGCCTTTGTTTTGGACAGGATAATTCCTTCATCCGTCATCTTTCCCGTTGAGTACGGCTTCGTTCCTCAAACGTGGTATGAAGACGGCGACCCTTTGGACATCATGGCATTAAGCTTTGAACCCCTAGAAGTCGGCGCCATAGCCAGAGTTAGAGTGATAGGCGCATTAATAATCGAAGACGAGAAAGGAATAGACCCGAAAATCCTCTCAGTGCTCGAAAACGACGCAAGATTCGAAGGCTACAAAGACATTTCCGATGTACACAAACACGAGTTAAAAGAAATTGAGGAATTCTTTGAGACATACAAGAGGCTGGAGCCGCACAAATGGGCTAAAACGAAAGGGTGGAAAACCGCTGCTGAAGCCATGGAAATCGTGGATAACGCTATACGAAACTACCAAAAACTAAGCGCCAAATAGTTTTGGTGGCACGTACTGCTTCAGGTTATTTTTTGGCTTAAATCCTGATGTTCCTTCTCTGAAATCCAACCTTCCTGTCTTATGTACTCCAGTCCTTTTTTGATGCTTTCGCGCATCGAACTCGTGTTTAATATGCTTGTTCTTTTACCCATTTCCCGCATTTCCGTTTCAAAAACCACATTCTGCTGAGCCAGCACCTGAAGAGTATCCATCAGTGAAGTTATGACTTCGAAGCGGGGAACAAGTAGCTGCTTGATTTTAGCCATGCCAAAAGCGCCTTTGAGCTTGGTAGAAAGACCAACAGCATTAGCTTCTGACGGAGGAAGGAACATATAACGTTTCTTTGATTCCACCTGATAACAGGCTACATAGAAAGGAACATAAAACAACACTGCATCTTTCAACTCTGAGTCTTGTTTGACGCCAAGCTTTGCAAAATTGGCAATGCTCGTTTCTCTTAATTTAGCTGTTCTGCCGAGGTGCTCTGTTATCAGTTTGGTTTGTTGCTCCAGTTTCTCTATTTCTTGCTTGTAAATTAGGATTTGCGCGTCACGGGAAGACTCAAGTTCCAGCAGGGGCTGGCGCGCTTCTTTAACCTTAGCCTCCAATTCTGATCGTAAATTGAAAATTTCAAGAGAATTCCGCTCTTCCAAATCTTTAAGTGCTTTTTCAGTCTCCTTCAACTGGTCTTCTATTTCTGAAAGCTCTTTCTTTGTTTCATTGCCTTTTTCTTTCCACTTCTGCTCGCCAACAGAATTGTCCCTTTCCGCGCAAGTTTTAGCTTCCAGTTTATAATGTTCAATTTTCGCAAGCGCCTGCTCCCTAGACTTTTCAAGCTTGACTTTTCCCTTTTGAAGAGGGAGATGCTGCTTCTCGAAGCCCTTTGCCGACTGGACGATTTTATGGTCGTAATCTTCTTCAAGGTGAGCGACTCTCGGAGTGACAATTTCCTCTTGCGTTTTGATCTTAACATCGAATTCTTCTTTGACGGTCTTGGCTTTGCTTTGCAGTACCTTAACGTAGTGACGAGCTGCCTTATTTACGAACTTCATACAGCGATAAAGCCTATCGACATCTTCTTTGAAAGAAAGATGTAGAGTTTTGAGCTCATCTAATGTAGACGAGATTGTTGACTCCTCTATGATTGGAGAAAGCAAAGCCACATTACTGGGCTGATCGTCTATTGCTGTTGCTTCGCTGCGGTAAGAGCCAAACTCGCCCAAAAACTCTGGATCGCTTATTAAACCGTTTATTAAAAAACCCTTTTCTGTCACTGGTGCCTGAAAATAATTGATGTGCTCGGAGAGGAAAGCCAGATAAGTTTCGCGTGTTTTTGAGCCCCTTTTCAGGTTCTCCATGAACGCTTTCACATCTGGAATTTCAGCATACTGCAATGTATATTTGGACCTACCAAAACCATCGAAGATCAGCGTGGTTTCCAACCATGGAAAAAGCCAAAGTGGATAACCTATTTTAGCGATAAAAACAAATTTTTCTTCAGGACGCTTTGAGAGAAAACCGCCAGCTTTTGCCCGGTCTACTTCTGCCAGCGAGAAAACAGCGGCTACTTCCAAGTCAACTGTGAATGGTTCCTTACGATTTTCTGAAAGAACAGAAAAAGGCAAAATAAACTGTTTGATACCCGGGGTGATTCCTTCTGACATAAGGGTCCCTTAATATAATTGTAGGTGGTAACATTTTAAGATTTGTCATAGGTGCCCTTTTTTTAGGTTCACTTGCCAAGCTCTGTTGTCATCGCTTTGGCTAAAAGCTTCCAAGCCTTAGAATCCTCTTTTTTCAACTTGTCAGCAAGTGATTTGACGCCTTCGCTGTCCAACTTTTCTTCATACTCAAGGTGCAGAGCAGTGAAGTATAAACGAGAAGCACCGCTGTCCTCAGCTGAAATTTCATAGATGAACTGCGAATACTTGTTCGGTCCCGTCAAGTGCGTGGAGACCCAATACAAACGGTCTGGATAGAGTTGCACGAGTTTCTGCTTCTCAACGGTACCACTGCTGATGTGAAAGATGTCTTTGAGAATTATTGTGCTTTCTGCGACACGCGTTATCTGCCGCTCTGCTGCTTCGTCACCCATCAACGCATGGTCTTCAGGAGTGTAGTCGGTGCACCATTTGTAAGCTTCGCGAGCTGAAACATAGAAACGTTGACTGAAACGGTACCTAATTGAACAAGGCATATCAGTAGCCTCAGCCTCTCAAAAGGCGCAAGCCTTTATTACGATTGCGCCTCTCGCAGAGAATACGCCGACAACACCTCATGCCTGTTTGCCTGAAAAGAAGTCCGTTATCTTCTTTTGAAAAAGTGCGTTCTTCAAAAGCGCGCTTTGCATTATCCACCGACGCAACGGAATCTCGAACCTACCACCAATAAACTGCAGCGACTCAGCCAGACTTTTGAAAAGATACGGTTTCTGCCGCATGGCGTTCCGCACGTTTTCACGCACCTGCCACACGCCTATGGGCATTATGTAGCCTGGGCGCGCTTCACGCAGCACAACAACGGTGGCTTGACGCCTTTCTTTGATTAACTGCTCACAAACCGCTAACCGCGCCGAGTAGTAGCAGCCGCCTATCTGCGCGTAAGTTGTCCGCCCGTTGTTGCCTTCGTAGTCTGAAAATATTGCGGTACTCCTACCATTTGGATTCCACACGGTGCCTGGGTACCAAGCCTCCATAGACTCGTAGCTCCAAGCGGCGGGAATCATCAAAATCTCAAAAATGTTATCTAGATAAACCGACTCGTAGACGCGGTATTCGTTTATTTCAGGAAACGTTTTCACGGTTTCAGCCAAGTTCTTGGAAACTATGTCGTCCACGGCTGTTATGCTCCACCGCGTTGGCACCAAACGCCTGTTTTTTTCTATGCCGAAGGCGCCGACGCTGAAGGCTTTCTGTATCTTCGTGACCATGACGCCTCGGTCGTAAAGCTCAAGCACAGCTTGCGTAGCTCTCAAATCAGTGTCGTAGTAGGCTTTTTCTATTCTATGTTCAAACCGCGTGTTGCCAACGTGTAAGTCTCTTATAGGTGCAGAAGGACCGAAAGGCTGGACGCTGTCGTCCAGGAATATGGAGCCTCTGGGCTTTTTCGTAAGGTTCAGTTCAGTGTCCACGCTGTTTTCTGCTAGAGCTAACGCGCGGGTTTGCTCCATTATTTTGCCTGCCTCATTGAACTTCTGCACGTGAACGCGGTGTTTGCCGCGAATAAGCAACGACCTGAAGCCCACGATCTCGTCAATTGACTTTCCGAACCACTGCTCTGGCAAGTCGTAGAGGCTTGTGTCTTCGTGGACAGGCGGCACAAGCGGTCCAACGTAAACGTGTGGATAGCCGATTCTTCCGATGAACACGCTGGGTGGCGAAACACCTGTGATGTCTTCGCTTGCCATCAGCGGCACGCTCTTGAGGTAATAGTTAACTTTGACCATTATCGGGCAACGCGTTTTGCCGCAGAGAAAACGGGAACCCTTGCATAAGACGCATAGGCTGCGCTCTGAAGTTCGGGTGACAATCTGGCTTTCTTCAGCAACTGAACTGGTGCTGCGTTTTATGTAGTTAAGTAGCCAATTGTCAGATGCACTCGCATTAGGGGGTCTAGATTGCAGGGTCATTGTCATCTTGATGATTGATTTAACGATTTCATATGCTTTCCGCATTTGTAGGAAGCAAAATTTGATGAGTTCTAAGCGGAAACTAATGCAAGTCTACACACAAAACTGCAAAAAACAACCCGCGCTGCCGTCTAATAGAAGAAAACTATAGAAAATCAGCCAGAATCTTCTTTAACTTATCACCATAACAGTTTATAAAACTCAAGGTTCAAGTTTCCCTTAAAGGAGAAGGATAGATTGCAAAAGGCTTCAAAAATAAGCAGCATTATAATTCTAAGTTTGCTGTTGGCATCTATAGGTGCAGTTGTTTATGCACAGGTACAAGTTTCAGTTTACATAAGGGACCCGTTGAACAGCGGCAACGGCGCCAAAGGTGTCGTATCAGGCGGCTACTGGGTGGGAGAAATTCCAATAACAGTGAGCAATGGTTCTCCTCAGCAGACAAAGTCGTACTGCATGAACTATGACAAAACAGTCTATGTTGGCAGCACATACTCCGCAGGTTTAGCGGCAGTAACGGATACCGCAGAATGGAAAGCTGTTAGTTACATTTTGACATGGTATCATCCCCCAGCGAACAATGACGCGGCAGCTGCTAATCAAGTAGCAATATGGAGGCTTCTAGACAATGACTACGTGAAACCGTACTGGCTCAGTACTAAAGCGGATAATGAAGGCGAATCTCTAGCAGACATAGCTAAAGACAAAGATGTTGTGAGGCAGGGCGATGTGTTCCAGTGGATTGAACCCGTAACTACCAACCAGTCGGCAGTGATGGGTAACCCAGGCGAAACAATCACTTTCAAGGCTAAACTTACAGATGCATCTGGAACGCCGAGACCAGGCGTTAAGATAATCTTCAGCGCCGTACTCAGACCAGACAACGTTGAATTGAACGCAGCTAACGTGAATCCAGCGGTGACACACACAGACAGCAACGGAGTAGCAGAAGTTACCGTGAAAGTTCCAGAAAACATTCAGAACGGCGAAAGCATTGAAGTTAAAGCTTCAACCAAAAGCGTGTGGCCACAACTGTACTTGGATTTGAATGACGAGAGAAGACAAGACCTGATCGGGATTGGAACCACGTTTGAGTTGACCGTGTCAACAAACGTTTGCGTCTTAGCTTACATCTTGGTGATTCCAGAAGTTCCTCTTGGAACCCTAACAGCTGGTGCAGTATGCGGTTTCGCTTTCATGTTCTGGAAAAAAGGCGGACACCTGAAAAAGCAAAAACTGAACTAGACTGCTTTCGCAGCCTCTTTTTCTATTCAGAAAAGGTTAATGCGATGTTTCAAAGGTTATTCTTCGAAGATAAACAGATCGTTTATGGTTGTTTTTAGTGCTTGGGCTATTTGGTGCGCCAGCAGCAGTGACGGGTTGTATTTGCCTTTTTCCAAGTAGAGTATGGTTTCTCTTCGCACGCCCACTTGCCTTGCGAGGTCATCCTGTGTCAGGTCATATCGAGCTCTGAGCTCTTTTATTCTTGTTTTGAATTGCATAGTCTAATCGCCTTTTCTTTCGAAAACCCAACGCAGTATGAGGAATGACACGTTTGACACGAGGAGCGTAGCTATGAGCAGGTAGCCAGCGTCAACGTTCTGCAAGTTGTAGAGTTCCCTTCCGAAAATGAGCATAAACATGAGCGCTAACGTGAAGTATGAGCCTACGAGCAACGCGCAGATTGCGGCTTTTCCAGCTATTCTTTGGGTTCGTTCGTCGCCTGACGGGAATCCTGATTTTCGGTCTTTGTATATTCTCCAAACTATAAAAACGCCGATTAGCACAATTATAACGGGTATTGCGATGCTAACAATTGACCATGGGAGTAAGTCAGCCATGCCATCACCTCCCTCCATCGTTAACATTCACAGTTTTGCTCTGTGACTTGAAGCTTTTCAGTCCCGACGCTGTAGTGAAAGTGCTTATCAAACCGATTCCGATTATGCCAGTAATGATGGCGATGCCTGTTGTTCTGTCGCCGAAAATGCTTCCGTTCACCATTAGGAGAGCGCCTGCTAAGCACAGGGTAAGTCCTAAGGCAAATAGTACACGTTGATAGGTTTGGGTGTTTTTGCTCAACTTTTCACACTCTATTATTTATTTCTAACTTTATATTAGATTTTATTAACTTAATGTTATATTTATATAACAAAACGGTATTTAAGTTTTACGGCACCAAAACTAAAACGAAAGAACCCGCCCCGAAAACACTAAGAGTGATTAACGAAGTAAAAAGAAAGATAGCAGAAGATCAACTTGACAAAACACGAAAAAACAACCGCTAAAGTCTCTGCAACCATAATTGAGCCGCAAAAACGCCCAGTTTACATAGCAAAAAACTGCTCAATTCTTTCTTCTTTTTTGTTTTAAATCTACTTTTCGAGCCTTTTTTACCCTTGGCGTCTGCAAGGCACTAAAAATGTTTATTAAGTCTCAATACTTGTATATAGGTGGAAAAGAGAGTGTTAAAATGAGCCGCAACCAGAAAGAAAAACGTGATGCGCAGGCGGATGTTTCTTTTCAAGTGATATCTGAAAACTCCACAGAAGAATGCACAGTCACCGCGGCAGATGGCTACAAGTCAGACAGCGCTCTGGAAAAAAGAAAAAAAGAAGCCAACAAACCCCTCTACCTCAAAAGAGTATAACAAAAGCAAGTTTCTCAACCCAACTTCAAAGTCGAAATTGTTTTTATAATAGATTCCCTATTCCTCTTTAGTTTTAGGATGCGAGGTTAAATAATGCAGTTTACCGAAGCAAAACTCGGAAGGATTTTCGTGCTAAGATTGCACGATGGAGACCGCCTTCCTGAAGTTCTTGAATCTTTCGCAGCTGCAAAAAAAATTTCCGCGGCGCTTTGTTTCTTTTTAGGCGGTGCAAAAGAAAAAAGCCGCGTCGTTGTAGGTCCCAAAGACGGCTACGCCTCTCCGCCAGAACCCATGGTTACGCTCCTCAGCGGAGTACATGAAGCCTGTGGCGTGGGAACAATTTTTGCAGATGAAGAGGGAAAACCGAAACTGCACATGCACGCGAGTTTTGGAAGAAACCAAAATACTGTTACTGGGTGTGTGCGTATGGGCGTTGATGTCTGGCGCATAGGCGAAGTGGTAGTGTTAGAATTAGCAGAAGCCATTGCACACAGGGCTAAAGACAAAGAGACAGGATTCGAGTTTCTCGAACTTCAATAAAAGAAGCCCTTTCCCAGCATCACTCTACAAATGCAACGGTAGAAAATTACGTAATTATGCAAAACTTTATAACATCGCCTAACGTTTTGCATTCGTAAAAGGTGGAAACACGTGAAATTTGGCACATACGTATTTGAGCCAAAGAAAGCTGAAGGCTTTGACTTTCATTTATTCCGCGTAAAACCAGAAGTAGGCAGGCGATTACCGCCCGTATCAGACATGTACAGCAACGTCGCAATTTTTGGAGACAACGTTACCGCACGAAATCATCCAGACTGGATTTCACAATCACCGCTCGGTCCCGCGTGGAGAACAAACGACAACTTTAACGTGCGCTGGGACGTCCTATGCCACACACAACCCGAACACAGAGCAGAACAGCTAGACTACATTGAAGACGTTGCAAGGCACAGCCCAGGAGTCTGGCTTAACAGCATTCACTTCGCAGAACATGGTCACTGCACATGCCCACGCTGTAATACGCTGTGGAAGAAGAGCGGTTTAAGTTGGCTGGAATGGCGCAGAAAAGAAGTCACCGACTACATGAAAGAAGTAAGCGAACGAGTACGCGACCGTGCAAAGAAAAAATTTGTTATTGGTGTCCTCCCAGACCCAGTCAGCAGTTACGAGCGCTTCGGCATCAACTTCGACGACCTAGCCCCACTAACCGACGAATTCCTTGTTGTCATGTTCAGCAAGAACTACGCTACTCCATGGTACTGGGAAATGCTTGTGCGTGGATTCAAAAAAATCTTCAAAGAAGTGCCACTCAACATAGCGCTGTACGTTTTCGGTCCAGGCGACAACCCAATGGAAGTACCTTCACCGAGCGAGTTGGTAACTGTCTCTGTTCGTGCTGGAAGGGCAGGTGTCGATGGCATTCTGTATCTTACGGACAAAGCTAGCCAAATCTGGGACTTCCAGAAAGCAGTGGTGGACAGAGTCGAACTCAGGCAGAAACTGAAGACCTACGGATGCCAAGAGGTTCTGGACTTCTTCCAAAGCTGGGAAAAGATCGTAGAGTAAGCCTTTCGGAAATAAAAACCTGAAACAGTAGGCGAGAGTGGGTGAAATAAACCACAATGCGCCCTTTTATTTTGTTCAAAAATTTAACACTGTTTCTCATATTGCACACTTAGCCCTTAGACGCCGTAAACTGGCGTTTAACGTGAAAAAGCTCCGTTAAGCCTTAGCGCCCATTACAGAAAAAGTGGAGAAGCAAAACATAGATAAATATCCGCAGCATCTGTCATAGGCGTTAGGAGAAATCTGAATGACAAGTAAAGTCTTGGTAAAAGACTTGATGTCTACGAACGTTAATGTCTTCAAAAACGAGTCAAGCGCCCTAGAAGTAGTGAAAGCAATGTCTTATTGTGACGTAGACTACGTAATTGTAGAGCAAAGCAAAAAACCAACCGGCATCATAACCGAGCGAGATGTCATAGTGCGCATGCTCACGCAAGGCTTGGATCCCAGCGTCGTGATTGCTAGAGCCATTTACACTAACCCGTTGGTGACGATAGAAGAGACCGCTACAGTAGAAGAAGCCGCTAAACTAATGAAGGAATGGAAAATCAAGCATTTACCAGTAACGCAAGACGGCAAACTCACAGGTATGATAACTTATCTTGACATCGCATTCAATGTCCCAGAACTGTTGCCTGCAATGAAAGAGCTTTATAGCCCCTCAAAATAAGGCAAGTTCAACAACTGAAAAAAACAATACACTATCTCATAACCTTTCTAGGGGTCCAGAGCCGAAGATTCAAGAAACAGCGGGCTTTGCTTTGCCCTTTTTTTGTTTAAACACGCGCTGACAAAACTGCAGCAACGTAAAAGTATTTACATCTAAAACTACACAATCCATTAAGAAGGAGAGGTTAACAATACCTGTTGCGTTTATTATAGGAACCGCTGGTTCGGGTAAGTCCTTGTTCACAGCAGCCTTCAGCGAATGGTTAAAAATGTCAAAACAAGATGTAGCCGTCGTGAACTTGGATCCTGGCGCGTTAAAACTTCCTTATTCGCCTGACGTGGATGTCCGAAACTACGTGGACGTCGGCAATTTAATGGAGAAATACGAGTTAGGACCCAATGGAGCATTAATAATGGCTGCGGACCTCATAGCCGACGAAATCGACAACATCACAAGAGACATCGAAGCCGCCAACGCCGATGTCGTTTTGGTGGATACACCAGGACAAATGGAGCTGTTCGCGTTCAGAGCCAGCGGACCATACATAGTTAACGAGCTTACAAAAGAAACTAAAGCCATAGTTTACCTGTTCGACGCGGTTTTCTCCATCAACCCGCTTAACTACGTTTCCAACATGTTTCTCTCAGCAGCCGTCTACAACCGCTTCTTCCAGCCACAAATACACTTGCTTTCAAAATGCGATTTGCTTCCAGAAAAAGAAATAAAAACAATCACTGACTGGGCAGCTAACCCAAGAGCTTTAGAAGATTCAATTGAACAGAAACTGGAAGGCACAAAACGCCTTTTCAGTAGAAACATGATGCGCGCAATCAATCAGCTTGGCATAAAATTCTTGTTGATGCCGGTTTCAGCCAAAACAAACCAAGGATTGATAAATTTCAACACTACTTTGGAGCGAATTCTAACTGGAGGAGAAAAATACACATACTAACGCTAACAGGTGCAAGCATTCTATGTTTTCTCATTGTTGCCAATAAGCGCCCAACTTGCGGCAAAAGCGCCACGTTTAGCTTTTAGCAGATTATCCGCGCCAGCTATTATTATCGCATCATTGTCTTTTGGTTCAAGTTTTTCAAGAATTTCATTTGCCGCTTCTGGAAAATCATTCGCTATGTTGTTGCTTACCGATTCTATGATTAAATAACCTTTCTTGGACACTATAACAAGAGCACGCCTCGCCCCACCCATTATCGCCGCATCACGTTGATCTATGCCAGATTTGACCTTGTGCCCACTATTCGTGACCAAAAAGGCATAGTTATATTCCGAGGTTGTCAAAGCTGATTTCCCGATTTCAACTCTTTTGGGAAAAACATCTTCAAAGTTTTTCCAGACACCCAACCCCTTATCTGTGAGAGTGCAACCCTCTTTTGAGGTCACAATCAAGCTAGCATCTCTGAGTCTGCTGATTATTGTGCGGATTGCGCCGTCTCCAACGTTTAGTTTCTCAGCCAACTTGTTGCGCCCTATCGGCTTCTTAGCCATAAGCTCCAAGGCATAGAAAATGTGAAACATAGAAAAGGTAGTGGATGGCCCTGCACCTTTGGGGCTAGCAAGGCTTTCAATAAAGCTTTTGAAATGGGAAGTCATAATGAGTGCCACCCACACTCTATTTAAAATGGCTAATTATTATAATTTATGACTTCAGAAAAAGGCAGAGCCAACTTCGGCATAGCTTATTCAGTTATGTCCAATAATTTAGAAAGCCTTTTAAGAAAACGCGGATATTAAAACCTTCATCACAAATTCAAATGGCGGTTCCTATGAGAAAAAACGGAAAATACTTGTTTACTTCAGAATCTGTGGGAGAGGGACATCCAGACAAAGTCGCAGACCAAGTGTCAGACAGCGTTTTAGACGCCATCTTAGCCAAAGACCCTAAAGCGAGAGTTGATTGCGAAACGTTAGTGATGCAGGGGAACGTCGTAATTACTGGGCAAATCACCACCTCTTGCTACGTATCAATACCTAAAATCGTTAGAAAAACGCTGAAGGAAATCGGATTTGACAACGCAAAAGACGGGCTGGACTGGGAAACCTGCGGCATTCTGGTTTCTATTGAGGAGCAATCGCCGGATATTGCGAGGGGAGTGGATGAAAGCAAAGACCATGAGCAAGGCGCTGGAGACCAAGGAATGATGTTTGGCTACGCCACAAAGGAAACAGCGGAGTTGATGCCTCTGCCGATAATGCTTGCGCATAAACTTGTCAAAAGACTGGCTGAATGCAGAAAAAAAGGAATTTTACCGTATCTGAGACCAGACTGCAAGTCCCAAGTTACAGTAGAATATCTCGATGGAAAGCCAGTAAGAGTTACCACTGTCGTAATCGCTGCCCAACACACTGAGGAAGTTGACAGCAAAAAAATGCGGGAAGACATAATCAATCAAGTGATTAAGAAAATTATACCTGCCGACAAGCTAGACTCAGAAACGAAGTACATCATTAATGGAACTGGAAGATTCGTGATTGGAGGAACCTTAGCGGATTCAGGTCTGACAGGGCGAAAAATAATCGTTGACACATACGGGGGCTTTGGAAGCCACGGCGGCGGATGCTTTTCAGGAAAAGACCCGTCAAAAGTTGACAGGTCAGGCTGTTACATGGCAAGGTACATCGCCAAAAACATTGTTGCTGCAGGGTTGGCAGACGAGTGCGAAGTTCAATTATCGTATGCTATAGGTGTAGCGCAGCCAATCTCCGTGTTTGTGAATACGTTTGGCACGGGAAAGTTGTCCGATGAGGCGATTTTGGGATTGGTGAAGAAACACTTTGACATGAGACCCAAAGCCATCATAGAGAACCTGCGTCTTCTCAGACCAATATACAGGAAAGCAGCTGTGTTTGGGCACTTTGGAAGAGAAGACCTTGACTTCGCGTGGGAAATAACCGACAAAGCAGAAGAACTGCGGAAAGCACTGAAATAGCCACCGAAGAACAACTTCCTTCTATCTTTTACAGTTGCTGTACTTGTCTAGCAGCGTCCTTTGTGTTTTCAATAATTACAGCAAAAACAAGGCAGTGAAAAAGGGAAAATTGCTGGGGAGAAAGCCTTTTTCCCATGCTTTTTAGTTAAAAATGTACTCAAAGCTGATAAACCCGTTTTTTCTCTACTTCTCACCTCGGAAGAAGGGACTTAAAAATAGGCTGCGGCATCTTTGGCGCAATAAACTTCGAAAAGAAACCAGTCTTCCCATACGTTTACTGGGGTCTCCGCGCCCAAAACCATCGAGGCCACCAGTCTCATGGGTTCCTCACACATAGCGGCGAACAATTTTATGTTTACAAAAACCTGGATCTGGTTCCGAAACTGCAATCCGGCGCCATGCAAGAATGGCTCAGGCGGCTACCAGGCTCAACAGGCATGGGCAACGTTCGATACACCACTTCGGGAAAATGCGACGACACTTCGCTGCTAGAAGGCACCCAGCCAGTCACCGCCTCGATAAACGGCTTGAAACTTGCGCTCTCGTTCAACGGCAACATCGTTAACACGCTCCAACTTAGAAACGAAACTGACACGCAATTCGCCGATTTGCCATATACCTGTGATTCAGATTTAATCTGCCGCAAACTACTGCTCGAACTGGAAAAGCATAAAAACTTGACATCAGCCGTTGGCGAGTGTATGCGAAGCATTGACGGCGCGTTTTCCGTGACGGGCATAACCAGCGACGGCGACTTCTTCGCTTTCAAAGACCCACACGGGATAAAGCCGCTTTGTACAGGACACAGCCCAGACGAGGCAACTTTCGCTTTTTCTTCAGAAACTGTGAGTTTAGACATGAACGGCTTTGTAAGAGATTTTGAGCTGGAACCAGGCGAACTAGTCACAGTTTCAAAAAACGGCTTTGAACGCAACCAGATCATTAAGAACCCACGCAAGGCGTTTTGCGCTTTTGAATATGCTTACTTTGCGAGACCTGACTCACGTTTTGATGGCAAATACGTTTACGAAGTTCGCGAGGAATTCGGAAGAAATATTGTACGCGAGTACCCCGAAATTGTGAAAGACTCTGATGTCATACTTTCGGTGCCTGAAACCGGCGACGACCCTGCCATGGGCGTTCACGAAGAGTCTGGGCTCAGGTGGGAACGGGCATCCCGCAGACACCGCTACGTCACCGAACGAGCCTTCATACTGCTTAACAAAGAACGCTACTCCACCATAGACAGAAAAATAAACATTCTAGGAGCGAAAGTTGACAGCAAACGCCTCATAGTCACCGAAGACAGCATAGTCCGCGGAGACACCACAAAAGTTACAATCGAAAAACTGCGCAGGTCAGGCGCCAAAAAAGTCTACATGTTCGTTACTTTCCCGCGCATAATAGGACCATGCTTCTACGGTATTGACATGGCAACTTACGGGCAACTAATCGGCTCGAACCACAGCGCAGAGGAAATTGCGAAAATCATCGGCGCAGACGCCGTGTGTTACCAGTCAATCGACGGCTTAGTACGCGCCACCGGTCAGACTCGCGACCAGTTATGTCTCGCGTGCATAACGGGCAAGTACCCCACGCCAATGGCTCAGAAAATGGCTGACGAAATGAAAGAGAAAATTCTTAAAGGCTATCAGGAAAAAGGAAGAATCTACGAGACATGCGAAACCTCGCCTTAAGCTGGGTGAAAAAGCAAATTAAGCGTTACAGTTTATTCTCTAACAAACAAAGGTGCCAATTATGGAAAAGATAGGCGTGCTCGTCGTTTCGTACGGCGCAAGAGAAACCGCGATGGTTGACGCTTTCTCAAAAAGCCCAAACCACAAAGTGGAACTTTACATCGCAGACAAACAGCGCAACCCTTTCAACATGGAAAAAGCCGCTAAACACGTGGTTATACCCGACTTGAACATTGAAGAAATCTGCAGATTCGCGGAAAACAACAAGGACAAAATCGACTTCGCGATTGTCGGTCCAGAAAAACCCATAACCGGGGGCGTACGCGACCTTGTGGAACGGCGCACAGGCATACCTGTCATCTGCCCAAAGCAGGAATACGCTATAGAAGTCAGCAAGGTGCAGCAGCGCCTTTTATTTCAGGAAATAGTGCCAGAGGCAAATCCGCGCTTCAAGATTTTCGACCCAAAAGACTACAGTGGAACAGACGAAGTCAAAAGCGCGGTTTACGGCTGGCTCGAGCAGCTTGAGAACAAAGCCGTAGTTAAGCCTGACAAGCCAACAGCAGGAAAAGGCGTAGGCGTCTGGGGAGACCACTTCATCACACGAGAAAAACTCTTTGAGCATTTCATGTCAAACTTCCAGTATGGTACTGTGATAATCGAAGAGAAAATAGACGGTGAAGAATCCAGCTTTCAGGCGCTGTGCGACGGCAAACACTTTGTGCCATTGCCTGACACGCGGGACTACAAACGCGCGTTTAACTGTGACAAAGGACCTAACACAGGTGGAATGGGCTCCTACAAAGACGTAGGCGACACGCTACCTTTCCTAACAGCGGCTGAACGAAAACGGGAACTCGCGTTAGCCACGAGGATTTTCGAAAAATGGAAGGCAAAAATAAGTGACGACACGGCGTTAAGAGGCGTACCTTTGTACCTGGCTTTCATGCACACCGGCGCTGGACTTAAAATCCTCGAAAACAACAGCCGCCCAGGCGACCCCGAAATCATCAACATTCTTCCCATCCTGAAGGACGACTTCGTCGATGTCTGCTTCAAAATTTTAGAGGGCAACTTGAAGCGCGTTGAGTTGGAGAAAGCGGCAACCGTTTTGACCTACAAGGTTCCGCCGGCTTACGGAGGTTACGCGGATGTCTTTCCAAGTATGGTGGATAAAGTGGCTGTTGACACGCCAGTGGACTTGTCAGAGGCTTATGCGCTAGCCAGCAAGTACGGCGATCGAGTCCGCATTTATCCTGCAGCCATGGAAGTCAGAGGCAGCCAAGTTTACGCCTTACAGTCTCGAGCGGTTGGCGTGTTAGGCGTCGGTGAAAGCATTGAGGAAGCACGCCAAGTCTCGCTGGAAGGCGCCCGAGCGATTAAGGGCGGTGCTATGTGGAACAGGGCGGACATAGCTTCGAAACAGCATATAGCGCAGAGCATTAGTCACATGGAACTGTTGAGGCTTAAGCTTTGAAGCGCGTTTTCATATCAGACTGCGAGGGACCCATAAGCAAAAACGACAACGCCTTTGAAGTTACGGCAGGTTTTGTTCCAAACGGAGATAAACTTTTCACGCTCATAAGCAAGTATGACGATGTGCTTGCGGACGTTTTGAAAAAGCCCGGTTACACAGCGGGCAGCACGCTGAAGCTGATTTTGCCTTTCCTTAAGGCTTATGACGTTACAGACGCGCAGATGGAAGACTTTTCCGCTAAAAATCTAATTCTAATCGCAAACAGCAGAGACACCTTGCAACATGTGAGTGCAGTAGCCAATGCCTTCATCGTCAGCACAAGCTACGAACATTACATAAAGGCACTCTGCAAAACCATAGACTTTCCCTACGGAAACACTTACTGCACCAAACTTGGCATCGACAAATATGCCGTCACTGAAAAAGAAAAGACGCGGCTGAAAGAAATAGCGAAAGAAATCGTGCAAATGCCGATGATCACTATCCCTACAGCGGCAAAAACAGCAGAAGACTTCTCTGCCACTGACCAAGAAACAATCAGAAGGCTTGACACGATTTTCTGGAGTGAAATCGCAAGCATGAGCGTAGGCAGAATTTTTTCTGAAGTGACGACTGTTGGTGGGAGCCAAAAAGCCGCTGCCATAGAAGACGCAACGGCAAAGTTGCATGTGCCGCTGGAAGACGTAATGTACGTGGGCGACAGCATAACCGACGTAGAGGCTTTTCAGCTGGTAAGAGAAAACGGCGGATTAACAGTATCCTTCAACGGCAACAACTACGCGGTAAGAAACGCCGAAATCGCAGTTTTGTCAGAAAACAACGTCGTCACAGCGGTAATTGCTGATGTCTTTTGCAAACAAGGAAAACAAGCCGTCTTAAACTTGGTGGAAAACTGGAACCTGCAATCTCTTGAACGCAATGAAGTGGTAAATTTGTCACTTCTAGATCGCTTTTTTTCACTTCATCCTCAAACCTTGCCTAAGGTTCAAATAGTAACAGCGAAAAATATGGAAACGCTAGCGAAAAAAAGCAGCGAATTTAGAAAGAAAGTCAGAGGCGAAAGCATTGGGAGGCTCGGCTAAATGGTAACTAAAGCAGAAATTGAGGATACTTACGCCGAAGCTTTTGCTGGAATCTTTTGCCGCGTAATCGTCACTGCTGATGATGAGCGCACGTTGCGCGGTGCTGCTGAGGACTCAACTGCCACGCCTTCCGTGGTGATTGGCAGGGTGGAAGGCGGCGTTGAAAAATGGCTTGGTGAAGACGAAACGCCGGACCGACGTAAAGGCGCTGTGCTGCAGTTCTGGGGAGAAATAAGCCGCAAAAAGCCTTTCGCTGAGTCTTTGAAAAAGTTTGAAACTGAGTTGTCTTACCGTATCCGCCAAGACATACTTGTTAAGCCTTTCACAGCGGTTTTTGACGCTTTGCCCGACGCGGAGGGAAAATTGGATATGATGGCGCGTGTGGGGCACTGCGGCGACGGCTACGAGTGGGTTGAAAAACGGCATGGCAGAGAGGTTATCGTTGTGCCGCTGATGGTTCCAGATTTCGTCATCGAACGGTACCTGGGTTATGCCCGCGGCGTTATGGGCGCGAACTTTTGGGTGATGTGCAGAACAAAGGAAGCCATAAAGGCGGCAGGCGAAAAAGCCTTAGAAGCCATACACAAAGTCGCTGGCGTGGTCACGCCGTTCGATGTTTGCTCTGCGGGTTCGAAGCCTGAAACCAATTTTCCATCCATAGGACCCACCACAAACCACCTCTACTGCTCTTCGCTTAAGCCAAAGTTAGGCAGCGCCTCACTGCTTCCTAAAAGCGTGCAGTACGTCCCAGAAATAGTGATTAACGGGGTTTCAATGGAGGCTGTTAAGCAAGCCATGAAAGCTGGAATCCAAGCGGTGTTGAACGTTAATGGCGTCGTGCGGGTTTCCGCGGGCAACTACGGCGGCAAACTGGGCGAGTTTAAAATTTACTTGAGAGAGTTGTTTCCATGAGCCGTTTTGACGTTGTAGGTTTCGGCGCGCTTAACGTGGACAAGCTTTTCAAAGTGAACAGACTTGCCGAAGCGGAAGAGGAAAGCTTCATAGAGACTGAAGCGGAAGCCTGCGGAGGCTCAGCCGCGAACACTGCGGTCGGACTGGCACGACTCGGGTGCAAAGTTGGTTTCATCGGCAAGGTGGGCTGTGACAGAGAAGGCGACTTGCTAATCCAAGATTTCTGCGAGGAAGGCGTAAACACTGATGGCATAATCCGTGCGGAGCATGGCAAAAGCGGCTCAGTCTTGGGCTTCGTGGACAAAAAAGGCGCACGAGCGCTATACATCAATTCAGGCGTCAACGACACCATCACGTTCGATAAAGTGAACAGTGAATATGTTGCGCAAGCACAGTTTTTACATTTAACCTCATTCGTCGGAGAAAAATCATTCCAAACACAAAAAAGGCTCTTAGAAGCCATCCCCAGCAGTGGCAGGGTCAGCTTTGATCCTGGCGCGTTATACGCAAGAAAAGGCTTTGCTGCTCTGGAGCCTATCATCAAAAAGGCGTATGTTTTGATGCCTAACGCCATTGAGCTTGAACTCTTGACAGAAAAGGCTGATTATTGCAAAGGTGCCGACTTCATGATCGGAAAAGGCGTCAAAATTGTGGCTGTCAAGCTTGGCGGTGACGGTTGTTATGTCACGGATGGTCGCGAACGGCATTTGATAGAACCCTTCAAAGTGAAAGTTGCTGACACGACAGGTGCTGGAGATGCTTTCTGTGCAGGCTTCCTTTATGGTTTATTGAAAGCCAAAAGCCTGTTTGAGTGCGGTAGGCTGGGCAATTTTGTGGCTTCACGGTGCGTCATGAAAATGGGCGCCAGAGCTGGGCTTCCGTTCGCAAAAGACTTACTTGGTCAAGTGATCGATTAGGCTTTCGAAGATTAGTTTTCCGTCGCAGTACTGCAGCATTTGCGTTTGACGTGTCCAGTCGGGTTGTTGCCACCAGTAAAGCGCTCTTTCAGGATGGGGCATTAAGCCGAAGATTGTTCCGTCCCTGTTGCAGACGCCTGCAATATCATGGAAGGAGCCGTTCGGGTTTGTTGGAAAAACACCTTCTGCGTAATCGCCGTTTTTGCCGCAGTATCGAAGAACCAGAAGGTCATTGTCGTAAAGTTGTTCCAGCAGCTTTTGCTGTTTTTCTCTGGGAAATAGGAACCTTCCTTCCGAGTGTGCGACGGGGATTTTGAGCACTGTGCCTTTGGGGATTTTGCTTGTGAATATGCATTTGCCCTTGTTTTCCTGCTTGAGGTAGACCCAGCGGCAGTTATAGCCCTGTGGGATGTTCGCGGCGAGAGTTGCTTCGGGATAGGCGCTTACGCCTTCAAAGCCTGGAAGCAAGCCGTACTCAACAAGAACTTGAAAACCGTTGCATATGCCGAGAATCGGTCTGCCGTCTTCAACGAAGGCTTTGATTTCTTTGCCCAACTTGGCTGACAACCACCTTGCCAGTATGGCTCCAGCACGCACGTAATCTCCAAACGAGAAGCCGCCTGGAAAAACCAGCACACTATAATCCAGCAGGTTGCGACTTTTGACTATTTCGTTGACGTGAAGCACTTCTGCTTGTACGCCTAGTTCCTGAAATGCACGTTGAGTTTCGACATCGCAGTTGGTTCCGCCGACGCGCATAACGCAGACTTTGATTTCTTCGCGCTTCATTCGCCTTGTGCCTCCATGCTAAGCGTTTTCTTCCAGCTGTGCCGCAACTCAGAAAGACCAGCATCAACCACAACTTTTCCTTCTAAGCCGTTAATCAGTAGTTTCTCGTCTTTGGTAACTCTTCCTATCTGTGCGCAGGCTTTGTTTCGCATTAAATCCTCAAACGCAAAGCGGTCTTGCTCTGCAACTTCTATGAGGAAGCGGCTGTTAGACTCAGAAAACAGCAAAAAATCATTCCGCGTAACCAACTTGTTCGGCACCGACCGCAAATCCAACGCCAAGCCGTATCCGCCTGCAAACGCCATTTCTGCCGCCGCCACTGCCAAACCGCCTTCTGAGAGGTCATGGCATGATTTTATGATGCCTTCGCCCATGGCCTTTGTGAGGTTATAGTAGGTTTTTCGTGCTTTGGTTGCGTGCAGTTTGGGGACGCTTGCGCCAAGGAAGCCTTTAAGCTTGTAGTATTCTGAACCGCCCAGCTCAGGATAAGTCTCGCCTACTATGTAGAGCAGGTTGCCTGACGCCTTTAGATCCATTGACACGGTTAAACGTATGTCGGGCACAATTCCCACAGCCGTAATCAGCAGCGTAGGCGTTACAGGTCCTAAAGGTGACTCGTTATAGAGGCTGTCTTTGCCCGAAATAAACGGAGTCCTAAATGCCGTTGCAACATCATAACATGCTTCACATGCCCTAACCAACGAGCCTAAACGCTCTGGCTTTTCAGGATTACCCCACGTGAAATTATCCAGCAAAGCAATTCTCCGACCGCCAACGGCAAGGTTATTTCTCACAGCCTCATCAATTGCTGAAGCTGCCATCCAGTAAGCATCAATTTTTCCATAATTCGGGTTCATACCGCAAGAGATGGCTAAGCCTTTCCATGAATTGTCAAGCGGTTTCAGCACGGCGGCGTCGTTGGGTCCAGCATACTTGCCCTGCAGAGGCTTAAGCGTGGTGTTCCCTTTAACTTCATGGTCGTAGGTGCGTACTACGCTCTCTTTGCTGGCAATATTAGGCGCAGAAAGCAGTTGCATCAGGGTTTCAGTGAGGTTTGTTGGTTCAGGGAACTCTGGTTCCGTCAGCCTTGGGGTTTCGATGACTGCTTTTTTTGTGCTCTCGCAAGGATTAAACAAGAACGTCATATCCAAGTCGGCAACCGTTTCACCCAAATACTTCAAGTGCAAGCGACGTTCTGCGGTTAATGTTCCAATAGCGGTTGCTTCAACATCCTCCTGCTCGAACACTGCCATAACCAAATCCAAATTCTCAGGCGGAACCGCCAAAAACATTCTTTCCTGTGATTCTGAAATGTAGATTTCCCAAGGAGCCAAGCCCTGATACTTCAAGGGTACTTTTTCAAGCGCCACTGTTGCGCCGCAATCGAACTTTTCAGCGGTTTCGCCCACAGCTGAGGATAATCCGCCTCCTCCCAAGTCCGTTATTGCCGAGGCGAGTTCGCGGTCGCGGACTTCGATTATGGCGCGTTTCAATTTCTCCTCTTCAATGGGGTCTGCGATTTGCACGGCAGGTCGGGAGATTTCTTCTGATTTTTCTGTAAGCTCCGCAGACGCGAAGGTTACGCCGTGGATGCCGTCGCGACCGGTTTTTCCGCCCGCCAGCAGGATTATGTGGTTTGGTTTGGCGTTTTTCTTGAACTTGTTAAGGGGCAAAAGCCCTATGCATCCGCAGTAGACCGTGACGTTTCCCGTGTAGCTGTCGTCGAAATATATGGCGCCGTTCACGGTGGGGATGCCCATGTTGTTTCCGTACGTGCCTATTCCTGCCGTTACGCCCATATACACGTATTTTGGGTGTTTCACGCCTGCTGGCAGCTTAGAGTAATCGTAATCCAAGGGTCCGAAACCTAACACGTCAGTACACGCAATCGGGTCTGCCCAGACTCCCAACACATCGCGGATCACGCCGCCTACGCCTGTGGCTGCCCCGCCGAACGGTTCCACTGCGGAGGGATGGTTGTGGGTTTCCACTTTTGCGGCTATGCCGTAGCCTTTGTCGAAAAGGACTATGCCTGCGTTGTCTTCGAAGACGCTGAAGCACCAGCGTGGTTTGATTTCTCGTGTGGCTTTTGCGATGTACGTTTTGAAGAGACTGCTGATTTCCTTGTTGCCGACGCGTATTTTGCCTTTGAAAGTTTTGTGGCAACAGTGCTCAGACCATGTTTGACTTATGGTTTGAAGTTCCACGTCAGTGGGGTTTCTGCCCGCTCGCTTGAAATAAGCTTTGACAGCCTGCATCTCTTGCACGCTTAAACCTAAGCCCAGCTCGCGGCTTACTTCTGAAAGCTGCGCCTCTGAAGCTTCAGACAAGGCTATCTCGTACAGGGTGAAGGCGGTTTTCCCACGGACGTAGATGTCAGGGTTCATTTTTGCTCCTCGATGGCGATTGTGTAGTTGTCTTTGGTTGGGTTTGCCAGAAGCTTTTTGCACATTTCTTCGGCTTTCACCTTGGCTTCGCTTGGTGTTTTGGATTCAAGAATTATTGTGTATGCTTTGCTGACGTTTACGGCGTTAACCTTGTACCCGAGTTCTGTCAGTAACCGTGCTGCCGTTTCGCCTTCAGGGTCGCTGTGCCCCGGTTTGAGGCTGACTTCTATTTTCGCGCGGTATTTCATGGGCTAAAATGTTAGCGCAAGGGATTTAAACGCTTTCATCACTAACCTGTGCAAACCGCTATGCCAGAACCAGTTTCTTGCTTTCGTGGCGAACCACAATTTTCTGTTTATCCGTCACTCTGCCTATTTGTTCTGCTTGAGCACCAGCCTTTTCTAGTGCGCTTAACGCTTTTTCCATGTCAGTTTTGGCTACGATTATGGCAAAGCCCCATCCCATGTTGAACGTGCGGAACATCTCCTCATCCGTAACCGTGTAGCCCAACTCCAGCGCAGTTTTCTGTACCAACCCGAAGATAAGTTGAGGCTTAAAATTGTCGAATTCGAAGCCTATTCCCGGCGAGAAACGCACGAGATTGTTGAATTTCAAGTACGCGTCGCCCGTTACGTGAACGGCTGCTTTAACCTTCACGGCTTGGGCTGTTTTGAGAAGTGGCTTCACGTAGATTTCGGTGGGCTCCAGAACTTCAAGGGCTATTTCCCTGCCGAACCCCTCGGGGATATCGTCTGGCTGGTACTTTCCGCCCCACTGGCTGAAGAGGATTTTTCTTGCGAAGCTTATGCCGTTGCTGTGAAGCCCGCTGCTTCTTAAGCCTATTATCGGGTCGCCGGGTTTGATGTTTTCTCCAGTGATTATGTTCTGCTTGGAGACTTGACCTACAGCTGCCACAATCATGTCGAAGCCTGCGCCTTCCGCTATGCCCTTTATGATTTCGGCTACGTCGCCTATTTCTCCGCCCGTTACAGGGCATTCTGATTCCGCGGCGCCCTTGGCTACGCCTTCGAGCCACGCTTTCACCAGTTGTGGGTCGCTGGCTTGGGCGTGAATGTTGTCTGCGATGGCAAGCGGCTTGGCTCCTGAGCGTATAACGTCGTTGACTGCCATGGCAACCGCGTCAACGCCTATGGTGTCATATTTGTCTGCTAGCTGGGCTACTAGGACTTTGGTGCCTACGCCTTCGATAACAAGGTCCAAGTAGGCGTTTTGGCTTATGGGAAAAATGTTTCCGTAAGGCAAGCACTTTACGGAGCCGTAACTGCTGTGCTTGTAGGTTTCCTCTAGTCTTTTCAGATGCTTTTTTGATTCGTGACGCTGCTCACGGTTTACGCCTGCGTCTGTGTAGGTGAAGTTTTTGGGCATGTGCGTGGTTCTCCTTTACAGGTATTCTTTTCTGGTTGGTAAGAGATAACGATTTTGCTTTAAGCTACGCTATTGATAATGAAATTGCGAGTACAGAAACTTTACGACGGTTTTTTCCTGCTGCCGCTGTAAAACAGGAGAAGCAGAAGGAGCGCTAACAGCGCGATCTTGGTTACTGCAAACTCTTGCATTATGGAAAAGGCGAGAAAGGCTATTGGAATTATACCTAACAATATGTAAGCAAAAACAATTTTGTATTTGATGCTTGAGTCCACGCCTGCCATGTAGCCGCTTCCAAAGAATAAGTCGGCTAGTTTTCCAAATCCCATGGTGCAGGATTTACAGTAGTAGCAGGAATTGCAGCCGAGCCTTCGCAGCACACCAAAGATTAGTATAAAGGCTGAGACGAGAAAAAGCCATCCGACAAGAGGATTGAAGAGCCAGCAGGCAACAGCGCTTAGAACTATCCATAGAGCAGTCGCGAGGTTGCCGAGAACAAGCAAAAGTTTAGAATATGCTTTTGAGTCGTTACTTATGAGCTTCAGCTCCGTTAACAGCTATTCTCACTGTTGTTTTAATATGTATTCCTCTGCACGTAAAGCTAGTATGGTTCTATGTTCTGTTCTCCTGTGAATTGCCATGCCAACGTTTCAATGCAAAAAACGCGGCAAGAAACTGAAGCTGACTACGAGGGTTGCCACTACACACACTCACATAACTGCTCTGAGCAAAAGCCTCCATTGTGTTACGGTCAAACCATGCTTGAAATAATCGGCAATTAAAAGAAGACTTGCTGGAAATTTTTAGACGCTTTCGATGTAGTGAGCCTTGTATGAAAAAGCTTTATTTCAAGCTAAACAGACTAACCTAACTGGCTTTGTAGACCCAGAGCTTCACCTGAAAGAGCATGCCATCAGGAGCGGTCGTAGTCTAGTTTGGTTAGGACATCAGGTTCCCAACCTGTCATTATGTTTAGTATTTTTGCTTTGTTTTTGGTTTTTTTGGTTGTTGTAGAGGTGTTTGCTGTGGTTTTACCCTGAGTAGATCGGAAGAGCGTCGTGTAGGGAAAGAGTGTAGGATTGGGTGTTGTTGT
>CAZUHG010000004.1:0-39582 GCA_964620515.1 uncultured Candidatus Bathyarchaeia archaeon | reverse complement strand
GCGCCACGGGTTTTCCACCCTTAAAGCCTACAAGAATCTCTAAGCCTGCGGTTTCTATGTCATGTCCATTGGCAAGCCGTACCTCGCCAGTTGCCAACGTTTGTCCCATGATCTTCTGGTACTCCAAGTTCACGCGCTCCAACAAACTCTGCATCACGCTCCGCCACGCATCCATGCGCACTTTCACTTCTTCAAGGGTTTTCTCGCGGTTTTCAGCAACCACCTGCGCCTTCTCCTTCAGTTCCAAATAAAGCTGTGAATAAGACTCGTACATGCGTTCTATGTCTTCTGAAACATCCGCGAGCGCAGCTAAGTGCCCGTCAGTAACGCGGATTTCGTCAAGGATTTCCATGGTGCTTTTCAGCACGGCGATTCGGGCGCCTGACTGCTCCGCCTTAGCAGCAGCCGAGTCCAAGTTGGCTTTAGCGTCTTTAAGCGACGCGTCTATTTCTCCCAAATCAGCCACCACGTTTTCTCTACGGTACTGCAGCAAGGCGAGTTGAATGCGATTGTCTAAAACCTGATTAGTCACTTTCTCCGCTGCTTCTTCCACACTTTGCATTTTGCTCAGGTTTTCTTTCACTTTCTCATCCATTTTCAAAAGGGTTTGCCGCGAGTTTTCCAACATCTCCTGCAGGTTTTCGCTTCTGAACAGCTTAAACTGGCTTGGGTTCTTCTGAATTTCAGGCTCCAACACTGAGGCTTCTTTAAGCAACTGTTGAACCATGGAGACAGTGACTTCGCTTTCAACGATTCCACGTTCAAGGCTGAGGCGCTCACCGAAAACCGTCTTCACCTGTTCCTTCAGCTTTTCCTGCTGGCTCTGCTGATCCGCAAGCTGCCCTTTCATCGTTTTTGTTTCCTCTTCGATTCGGTTCAGGATTTCCTGTTCCTTTTGCCTGTCTGCCTGCAACCCTTTGAGTATGCCTTCGCGCCGTTCCACTTCTGCCCACGCAAGTTCTCGCTCAAGGAAACGCCGTTTCGTCTGCATCTGTTTTTTCTCTTGGTACTTCGCGTATTGTTCGCGCCAATAGTTGAGCGTCTGCTCCGCGGACTCTAACAGTTTGCCAACGGATTCTTCTTGACTGAGAATGCGGGTTAGTTTGCGTTGGGCTTGCAGCACGTTCTCGCGGAATGGCTCTAAACCCACTGCTGCTTCCACCATGCGCAGCTTTTCCAGGTTTGAGAGCACCGAGAACTGCTCCACCATGTTCTGGTGCATGATTATGAGCATGTTGTCGGGGTCAACGCCGAACCTGCCTAGCAGGCGGTCAACGTCTTGTTTTGTGGCGGCGCGGTTCTCCAGTTCAAACCAGTATTTGCCGTCTCTCCGCAAGACGCGAGTGAGAAAAAGCTGGTCTTTGCTGTACTTGGAAACTGGACGTTTGCCGCCTCGCTTGCTGTTATCCAAAATAAGCGTAACGCGGGCTCTATCTTTACCCCAACGTATCAAGTCACTTAGTTTTCTCGAGCGTTCCGTGTACGACTGCCCCAACCCTACGGAGATAGCTAAGAGAAGTGAGGATTTTCCTGCGCCGTTGGGTCCGCCTATGACGTTTACGCCGGGTCGGAAGGGTACCCTAGCGTACTCGTAGCTCATGAAGTTCTCCAAGATTACTTCTTGTATCAACATTACAGATGCATTGCCTCTTCTGTAGCCTCTTATTAGGTGAAAATTCTATTATTTAACCAATTAGTACAGGTTTAAAACAATTAGGCATGCTGTAAGAAGAGGTGTTTGCCGTCACTTTAGGGTCATATTCCACTCGCAGTACGGGTCTCCATCCGCAACGCACCGTGTTTTTTTGATCTTTGGCGTTTTGCCAATAATCTGTTTATACATGCCAGACACGAAACCTTCTATGCAGCTGCAGTACGTTGCTTCTTCACTTTCGATTTCAGCGAAAAAATTGTTCCAAATCCTAAACTTCACTTCCGCCTCTTCAATATCTAACTCAACAACCTCTATTTTTCCCAAGCCAGCTTCCGTGAACCTTTGAACAGTTGTATTCAAAAGCAGCCGCTTGTCAGCCTTTGTTGCCTCAGGCGCTTCTTTTACAAACTGTTCGCCAGCTGCTTTGCTTGCCTCGTAAATGATGACTTTGGCGCCTGACTGAAAGATTTGGGAAAGCCTTAAAAAAATCTCTTGAATCCGTGCTTGGGTGAGTATTATGCATCTTTCTCCAGTTATTTTGTCTTTTATAACGCCGGTTTGCTCGTTAAACTCAAATTGCATGTCACATCACAAATGTTCAGTTGTGTTTTCTTAATCTATTTATATCTTTACAATTTTGCACAGCCGCAGGTGCGCTAAGAAAGTTTCATAAGCGGCGATCTGCACCATTTTAGGATGCAAGGTGTTGCACATGGTTGTTGCAGGAAAAATCTTCAAACTTTCGGAGCAGATGCCCGTAGCTGATGTTGCCGTGAAACTTGACGGTTACCGCACAGAGGAAACTTACGAGGAAGGCGACTACAACTTTACGCTTGTAACAGAAGTAGCGGGGCTTCTGCCAAAAGAGAACACGCTCACAGGCGTCTACTCGCACGATTACGTTATGCACGTGTTTCACAGGGGCAAGACGGCGCCGTTGCCGCGCACCGTGGAGGCGCTCTTCAGCTTCGCCCAAGTGAAAGACACCACGTTCTTGACTGTTGTGGAGAAGAAACGCGTCGCGAATTTCGTAGCGAACAAGCTCAGCGAGATTCTCTTCGACAAGGTAGGCGGCATAGTGGAAGCGAGGATTCCGCCTGAAACCCTGCGGGAATTTCACTTGAAAAACCGTGAAGACACGAAGATAACGTTCTTTGATAACGTGGATATTCCTAACGTGAATAAGTTGTCGCTTTACGGTCCTGACTTGGTGAACGCGCAGCTTTTTGAGGAGTACACGAAGCATGGGGATTTGTGGTACGTGGTTGCGCGGTCAAAGGAGACAGGCTACGTTGTGGGCGTTACGCGTGATGCGTCGGTGACCATATTCAACTTGGCGGAAAAGAACAAGTACGTGGAGTACGTGAACAAAGAGATATACCCCACAATTTTGGAAGCTGCACGCTGATTCGCACCGTGTTTTTCTTAAGGGAAACAAAAAGCAGCAGTGTCGGCAGCGTTTATGGCAGAGGTAACGTCAAATAATACTCGTTTTGTCGAGCAGAGGTTAATACGAGACTAATGGTGTCGCCTGATTGAAGGTTTAAGCCGTCAACAACGCCTTGTTGGAGTGTAAGTGTGAACTGTGCTGAAGCTCCAGCGAGAATAGGAAAACTGAAAGCCCCGCTATAATAAGGTGCGCCATTGAAAAGGAATGCAGTTGCGTCAGATACGGTTAGGAGTAACTGTTGGTTTAGAGTTATCATGACTATTGTGGCGTTGGTGGCGCCGGAGTTTTTAAGGGTGAAAGTTACGTTGAAGTGGGTGCCGTTGGTTGTAGCTTCGGCGCTTTGGACTTCCATTATTTCAGGGAGTGGTTCTGTTTGGTTTTGTGGTGTTCCTGATGTGGAAGTTAAGTTTTGAATCGTGGCGTTTAATTTTGAAATTGTCGCGTTTAAGGCGGATAGAAGTGCTTGGTTTTCGGTGAGGCTGGAGTTTATGTCTTCTTGCAGTGTTGTTAAGTCGTTTCTGAGGGCTTGTATTTGTGGTTGGTAGATGACGGAGCCTAGGATGAATCCGCTGGCTAAACCGATTAAGAGTATGATGGTTACTATAATTGGGGTCTTTTTTTCCATGATTACTGTGCCTTCTTGATTTAGCCTCATAGCATGGTTTGATTAAAATGTTTTTCAAATTCGCCCTTTCTTCGCGCGCTGAACAGTTATTTTGACGGCTCTTTCGATATGGGGCTTCCGTCGATGTAGGCGCAGCGGATGCCGTATTTTCGTGCACACTTCAGGCACAGTGTTGGGTCGCAGAGCGTGGTGGACAGGTATTTTTCTCCGCCGTCTGGGGCGATGGTTACAATGACGCCTTCTTTGATTTTTTCTGCTTTTTTCAGGGCTACGTGGAATATGGCGCCTGAGCTTGGTCCGACGAAGATGCCTTCTTGCAGCGCGAGGAGTCTGGCGGCTTCTTCTGCTTTTTCAGGGTGCACTTTGTGGATTTCGTCTACGAGTTCCCTTTGCCAGATGGAGGGCACGTATTGGGTTTCGAGGTTTTTTAAGCCTTGGATGCTGGTGCCTTTTTCTGGTTCCACGGCGATCACTTGGATGTCGGGGTTGTATTCCTTTAGCCGCTTAGAAACGCCCATGAGGGTGCCTGTGGTGCCTATGCCCGCGAAGAAGTGCGTTACGCTTCCTTTGGTGTCTCTCCAGATTTCTTCTGCCGTGGTTTCATAATGCGCGAGCACGTTGGCTTGGTTGGCGAATTGGTTGGGCATGAAGTATTTTTCTGGGCTTTGGCTGGCTATTTTTTGTGCGAGGTCTTCTGCGCCGTTCATGCCCTTGTCTGCCTCGCTTAGGATGATTTTTGCGCCGATGGCGTTGAGAATCTGCCTGCGCTCTAGGGTCATGTTTTCGGGCATGACGAGGAAGAGGTTGTAGCCTTTTACGCGGCAGACTATGGCTAAGCCTATGCCTGTGTTGCCGCTGGTGGGTTCGATGACGGTTTTGTCTTTGGTTAGCTGCCCCGACTTTTCGGCTTGTTCAATCATGTATTTGGCTATGCGGTCTTTGACCGAGCCACCTATGTTGAATTTTTCCAGTTTCACGTAGATTTTGAGGTTTGGGTTCTTGTTTAGGTGGTTTATCTGCACCATTGGGGTGTTGCCGATTAAGTCTAGGATGTCGTGGGCTATCATGTGGCATCGTAGAAGTGAATGGTGCTGCGGGGCTAAATCGTTTTCTGTTTTTTTGTGTCGGCGAGTGTGTTTTTATATTCGCGGTTGCGTAGTTTCCTGTTATGCAGACTGTGTTGACTCTTGAAACGTTCTTGAGCTTGTTGTTAGCGGTGGCGTTAGGCGCCATCGTCGGCATAGAGCGGGAATTCACGCATAAGCCTGCAGGATTGCGTACGCATATGCTTGTTTCGCTTGGCTCCTGCCTCTTCACAATCGTTTCCGTTGGCTTCAGTGTGGACCCTGCCAGAATTGCGGCGGGCATCGTGGCGGGAATCGGCTTCATAGGCGCAGGAACCATCTGGGCGGAGAAAGACAAAGTTAAAGGCATAACAACCGCCGCCAGCCTCTGGGCTACAGCAGCCATCGGCTTAACCACGGGAATAGGCGACTACCCCCTAGCAGCCGTGGTGACGGTGCTCGTTGTCATCATTCTTGCTTCGGGTAAGTTTCTAAGAAAAGTAGGACTTGAAAAAGACTGAGGAAGAGTTACGAATGAGCAAGCAACATCCGCGAATTATGAGAGAGAAAAAAACCATCGACGCCATGGTTCACCTGTACTGTAAAGGTCATCACGGTACTAAAGGGAAGGAGCTTTGCCCTGAATGCACCGAGCTTTTGGCGTATGCTTTCATGCGGTTGGATAAGTGTCCTTTTCAGGAGGAGAAATCTACCTGTGGCAAATGTTTGGTGCATTGTTATCAGCCGCAGATGAGGGAGAAGGTGAAGGAAGTTATGCGGTATTCAGGTCCGCGTATGCTTTTGCACAGTCCTGGTTTGGCGCTGCATCACGTGTTTGATGGTCGCAAGAAGCCGCAGACACTGGAAGAATTCAGGAAGAAAAGCATGTCCTAAGGTCTGAAAGGGTTTGAAAGCTAGCACCAGTTAAAACTCTAATAATTGTCGTTATCGAAGGTGTTTACCAAGCGAGTTTTTCATATTAGTGAGCGTCATTCCACCGTTCTCGCTTTGGGCAGCGCTCTAAGAAAAATAGGCTAGAAAAAGACTGGTGGCGTGTCTCACAATGTCTTTTTTGACGCTTTAGGGGACTGTTTGTTTCATTTTCTCGCAGTTTTCTGTTTTTCTTTCAGGTAGGTTCGGATGGCGTCGATTTGTTTGGGTGTTACGTTTTCTATTGTTTGTTCGATTTCTAAGACGAATTTTCGGGCGGTTTCCGCGTTTTTCTTGATTTCTTCTTGGTTTAGTTCTGTTGCCACGTAGTATTGGGCGTCGATTCTTTCTTGTTTGGCTTCGGCTACGTCGTCAACTAAGCTTTGGCGAAGTATTCCTTGGTTCGCGAGCAGTTGGGCTACGTTGATGGTGCAGTCGTGGATTTCGGATTTGACGCCTATTTTCATGAGCAAGGCGTACAGTGCGAAGTATCTTGCGTAGTAGGCGGTGGTTGCTGTCCAGTCGGCTTCGTTGATTTGGAGCGCTGCGGTCATGGTGTTTAGTGCGCTTGTGGCTTTTTTGAGGTATGCTTGTGTGAGGTTTGGGTTTGGTTCGATTATGCGTATGCCGTGTTTTTGTCTGAGGCACCAGAGTAAGTTGTCATCTTTCAACGTAAGCTCTCCATAGTATGGTTACGAAAGGGTCGGGGTTGCTGAGGATTATGTGGTTTTTGACTATTTCCTTTATTAGACTGTCGCCTGTTCTCAAGCCAGTGTTGAAGTTTTCGGTTGTGGCGGTTTTTATGCTGATTTTTTTGCCGTATGTTGCCTCGAACTTTTTGATGTGGCGTGTTTGGTCTTTGGTGAGTGTGCTTATGCAGAATAGGTCTATGTCGCTTTCTTCGGTGGCGGAGTTGTTGGCGTAGCTGCCGAAAAGGATAATCGGGGCTGCTGTGTCAAGGTTGTTCAGGTGTTCTGCGAGCTTTTTGATGGTGAAGTTTTTTTCGAGGTAGCTTATGGCGACTAGTTGCTCGGTTGCCATGAGATAGTATTTTGTTAGGATGTTTGTTTTGTTTAGCATGTACTGTTTGTTTCTTCCCACTTTTTCATGTTGGAGTATTTTGCTTTGTTCGAGATGTTTCAGGTGGGGCAGTAGAGTTACGTGGCTGGTGTCTAAGAGTTTTGCCATTGCGCGGATGTGAAAGTTTGCCTCGTAATCGGTTCGATAAAGCGCTAGGATCTTAAGATAACTGTTAGTTTTTTCGACCATATGGTAGAAAATAATGCCAGTTCCTATTAAGCATTACTCAAAAACCGCCACCAACACAGAAAACCAAAGCATATTTGCAGCCTAATAGGAATTTATTGCAGAAACCTATAGGGGGAGGTCACTATTGGCGTTTTCCGCCGTCAATGGCATGTTGAAACGGTTGAGCCTATTTAAAAGGGAGGGGGGTACCGCTTCAGAGCAGCAGCTAACAGCGTAACAATCAAAGAAAAGCATTACACTGTAACTTACGGTAACAAAAAATGAGCAGTTGTTTTTTTAAAGAAATAAAATAAAGAAAAGTGTGGGAAAGTTTATTCTTCGCCTTCAGGACCGCCAGGCATTCCGCCGCCTGGACCGCCTTTTGGTGATTTGGCTGTTATCACGTCGTCTATGCGGAGAATCATCGCGGCTGATTCAGCAGCTGATTTTATGGCTTGCTCTTTGACTACGGCGGGTTCGATTACGCCTTTTTCAATGCTGTCCTGTAGTTTGCCAGTGAAAACGTTAACGCCTTTGTATTTTCCGTCTTCTTTTTCGTGTGTTGACCTTAGTTCCACGATTATGTCTATGGGTTCTAAACCTGCGTTTTCCGCCAGCGTCTTCGGTATTACCTCAACTGCGTCTGCGAAAGCCTCTACAGCAAGCTGTTCTCTGCCGCCGACGGTTGTGGCGTACCTGCGGAGTTCCTTTGCAATTTCAATTTCCACTGCGCCGCCGCCAGCAACGATTTTGCTGTTTTCAACAACGTCTGAAACCACTGACAGTGCATCAGTCATGGCTCTTTCGGCTTCGTCTACCATTCTTTCCAGTCCTGCACGTATGAGTATGGCTACGCTGTGTGGGTCTTTGCATTTTTCGACAAATATCATTTTGTCGTCGCCGATTTTGCGTTCTTCCACTACACCTGCTAAGCCAAGGTCTTCTTTCTTGAGGTCATCTAGGTCGCTGGTGATTCTTGCGCCTGTTGCGCGCGCAAGTTTTTCCATGTCAGACTCTTTGACTCTGCGTGCGGCGATTATGCCTTCTTTAGCTAAGAAGTGCTGGACCATGTCATCGATGCCTTTTTGGCAGAATACTACGTCTGCTTTTGAGGCTTTGATTTTCTGCGCCATTTTTTGCATCATGTCAGTTTCTTGGTCTAAGAACGCTTTCATTTGAGTGGGATCGCGAATGCGGATTTCGGCGCTCATTTCGGTTTTCTCAATTTCCAATGCAGAATCTAACAGGGCGACTTTTGCGTTTTCCTTTTTCTTCGGCATTCCAGAGTGAACGATTTCCTTGTCGATGATTATTCCGCTTACAAGCTGCGTTTCGAGAAGGCTTTTGCCAGTTTTCTTTACAAGTTGGATGTTGTCGATGTCTGCTATTTTCTTATCTCCGCGCTGCTCAGCAATCTGTTTAACAGCATCTATGGCTATTTCCGCTAAATGTTCTCTCGCTGCACCAACTGCCTTGCTGCTCATTGAAGTCAAAGCAACTTTAAGCAGAGTTTTACGGTCTTCGATTTTAACTGGCACAGAGACTTTGCTTATGGTTTCTATGGCTTTCTGCGCTGCCTTGCGATATCCGCTAACCAGTATCGTAGGGTGGATGCTCTGGTCAAGCAGTTCCTCGGCTTTTTTAAGCAATTCGCTTGCGAGAACGACTGCACTAGTGGTTCCGTCTCCAACCATGTCATCCTGCGTCTTGGCGATTTCCACCATCATCTTTGCCGCTGGATGCTCCACATCTATCTCGTCTAGGATTGCTGCGCCGTCATTTGTGATTGTGATATCGCCTAAGCTGTCGATGAGCATTTTATCCATGCCGCGTGGACCAAGCGTCGTCTTCAAAACTTCACCAATTACACGTGCCGCCATAATATTATTTCTCTGAGCTTCTTTTCCTCTACTTCTCGACGTACCTTCTTTAAGGATCAGGACTGGCTGCCCTGAACCAGTTGTTGTTAAATATGCCATATTTTCAAACCTCTCTTAAAGGATAAAGCTATTTACAATCGGAAATATGCAAAAACCATCGGAAAATATAAACGTTTACCCTTCACGGTGCTATAGCGCGTGGAAAAAACTATACCAACCTTGTTTAAAGGCGCTATAGATAGAGTTTAGGCTGGTGCGTACTTATCGCAGGGTTGCTGTCCAAAAAGGGCGGTTTCTTTTAAGCCTGAAATGTAGGTTAAATGTGGTTGTTTGATGGCACATTAATGGATACGTTTATATGACAAAATAACGGTTGTAGTGAACACTCGAACTTAATCATTAAAAAAGGGACATGTGAAATGTCAGTTTGGCATGGAAGTTTACGCAAAAGAAAAAGGACAGGCGGCAGAAAACGAGCTTACAGAGTGAAAAGAAATTTTGAGAAAGGCGGTTTTCCAGCAGAAACCATCCTCGGCGAAACAAAGAGGAGAAACACCAGAGGTCACGGCGGGAAAGTCAAAACCAGAGTTTTAAGTGACAAGTACGCGGCTGTGACTGACCCGAAAAGCGGCAAAACCGAGAAAACCGAGATTCTACGTGTAGTCAAAAACGAAGCCAACGTGGATTATAACCGCAGAGGCGTAATAACGAAAGGTGCAGAAATAGAAACCAGTTTGGGGCTGGCTCGTGTCACCTCTCGCCCAGGCGGCGACGGCTGCATAAACGCTGTTCTCATCGGCAAAGAAGAAAAAAGCTAAACACCTTTTACACTCAAAAATCGCCAATAGCGACCTCACCTCTATAGGTTTCTGCATATATTGACTATTGGGCTCCAAATATGCTATTTGTCAATAAACCTGCTCTGGATGTTGGGAGGCTGGACCAGATTCGAACCAGCAACCTTCCACACGTCAAGCAGATAAATAAAACGATTTGAATTCGCATGATTAAAACATTAGCAAGCTTACTGTTGGACCTGATAGTTGATTTGACCAGTCCTATTTGTCATAGGAACCGTAATAGTAAACCGAACACCTTGACCCGGTTCGCCTGTCTCCTTGATTGACCAACCATACACATCAATCATTTTCTTGGATAAGAACAAGCCATAACCAGTGCTGCCTCCAGTGCTAAAGCCTTCAGTGAAAAGCCTCAACTTGCTTTCTTTTGATATGCCTAAGCCATCATCCTCATAGATCAATTCCAGAGTGTCATGGTCAGGTTTCTCATAATAAACGCGCACTGTCGTAGCTTTACCACCGTGTTTTCTTGTATTATCAACAAAATTGTAGAACAGTTGCCGGAGAAATGAATCCGCAAACAGACTCAAACCATGACAATTACTGATTAATTTGAGGTTTAAGTCATCAAAAAGAGCCACCGCCTCATTTATCGCCTTCTCTACATCAACGTATTTCAGTTCCTCAACACCCAGCTGCTCATACATCTTGGCGAAACCAAAAATTTTCTCAGAATCTCTAACTGCTTGCTCAATCTTGTTTGAGTAATCAACAACATCCGCTTGATCAGCACATTTTTTCTTAATCAAAAACGCGTAACTTGTCACGGCACTGAGTTTGTTATTAACGTCATGTCTTGTTAGCTTTCCAACAATGCTTAGTTTCTCATTCAAGACTGCTAATTTTTTTTGGGCATTCTTTATTTCAGTTAAATTTATCATCACGCCTCTTATTGCAGCCTGACCGTCTGCGTTGATTACTCGCTCTGAAAAGCCAAGTACAGGCAGCCTTGTGCCATCTTTCTTAAGAAGCACATATTCAGTGCCAGAGAAATCTTGACCCTGCAATATCTTCTTTATATGTTCTTTAACCTTCGGTCGATCTTCAGGACTAACAAGTTGGAAAGCTTGGGTTTTATTCAGTTCACCTTCACGGTAGCCTAAAATTTGTATAGCTTTTCTATTAACGAATGTTAGTTCCCCTTTATTATTAAGTTCAAAAGCTATTTCAGGCAATGAATCAGCAAAATCACGATACTTCCTTTCGCTGATAGCAACTTCTTTGTGCGCTTTGAATTCACTAACGCGTAAAGATTCAATAAGTCGAGAACTTGAATAACCAATTACGTTCGCAAGAACCAAATTGAAAATTACTGCGAACAGTACCGGAGACAGCAACGATTGTGCATTTAATATCAATAACGATTCTCCAATAGAAGCAAGCAAAGTGGGTATAATCTTGAAAACACGTCGCACAGGAACAACCAGATATACAACAAAAATTATCATAATAACTTGAATTAAATGGAAAAGAAAATTTTCAGGTCTAGAGGCATTGATTAAGACTGTTATTACTATGCTGGCCATTACCCATGCAAACATAGAATATTCATATGAACGATAAACTTTGAACTTGTCCAAATATACAAGAAACAGAAGCGAAACAGATAAAGAAACAAATCTTACGGCGGCTAACCAATAGAATACTGATGATAAACCAAAAAAATAAAAATCATTGTAAAGAAACAAAATCAAAGGTATTGTAAACAGTAACACTCCAAGTTTAGCCTGTCTAATGTCTGCAGATAAAGATTGATTGCGGTACTCTTCCATTAGAGTTAACATACAATAAACCGGCGTTTTTCACTTCTTACTTCGTTTGTTTGTAATCTGTTAACCGTCAATATTTCTGTGAAATTAATAAAACGCTTATGAAGCCACAGTTTAGAATCCTAATCCAAGTTTTAAAAAAGCGCTATTTGTGGTGGGCCGGGCCGGACTTGAACCGGCGACCTTTGGCTCGTAAAGCCAATGTCCTAACCAAGCTAGACGACCGGCCCATCTTAGCCTTCTGATTAAGTCTGCCCTGCTGATCTTTAATTTTTCGTTTTGCATATGTGTTTCCATCAAGCTTTTGATGTCGATTGCAGTTTCATCGCGGCTTTCTCGATTATGTCAACGGGGTTGTCAAACTGTGCAAGCTTAGCCGCCACATCAACTTTCCTTCCCAAGTGTCTCTTGGCTAAATTCAGCACTCTTCGTGCGTCGCTCATGAAAATGGGGAAACCTTTCCGCGCGAGATACGTGTTCACGTATGTCTGCCCCAACTCAGATATCACGATGCTGGGGACGCCTTGAAGAGCAGCCTCCCGCGCTATGGTTCCGCCTGCACTCACAACCAAATCAGCATTTCCAACCAATCTGGCGGAATCTACAAATTGACTCTCACCACGTTCACTATATCGCTTGAGAAGCAGGACATTCCCGAGAACCTCAAGTTTCTTGACGATTTCGGCTGTGAGATCTGCTTTTCCAAGCGCGTAAGCGGCTTTGGTTTCGAGCTCCCTAACAACTATCAGCGGCTTCTCAAATTCAGAAGTTTTTGACGACTTCAACTCTTTAATCCAAGCGACCTCATCTACACCCTTAAACTGAATGATGCCGTCGGGACAATATTTTCCCAGAAATTGTTTGGGCAGAGCCTCTGAGACAACGAGCATGGTGGCAAAAGGTATGGTTAGCTTGTTTACGGCTTTAGCATGTGGTGTGTCAGCGGTCAAGATTATGGGAATTCCCAAACCGAATGCTGCCCGACATTGCTCAACAGATTGATGAGAAACCGCTATGTCTGGAGGGTTATCCCTGAACATTCTTGAAAATTGGATGACGCGGTTTGCGCTCTCCTCAAGCCTCGAAAAAAGCGATGCTGGGCTATATTTTCCAACAATAATTGGATTTTCGCCGATAACGCGAGCTAACGCCAGAGTGTCAGGATGTTCCCGCGTAGTAAACACTACTTCGTGACCAGATTTTCTAAGGCGCATAGCGATTGCTGCACCGTATCGAACTTGCTTGCCAGTGCACGCGTCATACCAGATCTTCACGGCTGATTCACCTTTTTCCTGTTTTTGCCCTAATGAACGCTTCACGTTTAGCCTCGTACTCTTCCTTAGTCATAACTTCTTTTGCTGGAACGCCCATCAAGACTTTTCCAGAAGGAACATTCGCGGTTACAACGCTTCCTCCACCGATAACCGAGTTTTCTCCCAAAACCACACTAGGCAGTATTGTAACTCCTCCGCCTATTATGACGTTATCCTTCACTACAGGCGCCGTTAGCAAACGGCTTTTTGGATATTTATCGTTAAGAAGCGAACTATTCGGAGCGATGAACACGTTATTGCCGAGTACGCTCTCATTTGAAATCGTCACGTGGGCTTGTATATTGCAGTTTTTACCTATAGTCACGTTTTTGCCTATGTCAACGAAGCTTCCGATGCACGTGCCATCGCCTATTTTCGTGTTGTCACCTATCACAACGTAGTTCCAAACAACAACGTCCCTGCCGAATTGAACGTTAGCTCCGATTATTACTCCTTTTCCAGTTTTTGGCTGCTGCATACTCTTCCTTTTAGAATTCAACGTTTAAATAGTTTAAAAAAATACTTAACTTTTCTGTCAGGGGATGCGGGTAGATTGACCAAAGAAATAGTTCTCGTGGTGGGTTTAGGCGAAATCGGACGCACTTTATTTGAACTTTTGAAAGAAAAAGAAGACTTCACCGTTCGCGGATTAGATTTAGACGAAACAAAAATGCGCGCAGCGCGTCAAGACACGAACAAACTACCCAATAAAGTAGACACGATGCACATCTGCCTTCCATGCAAAGACCAAGGTAACTTCGTAGCCACGGTCTCCAGCTACGCAAAACAGTTTAAACCAAAACTGCTCATAATCAACAGCACAGTCCCTCCAGGAACCACAAAGAAAACCCAACAGAACTGCAAGTGCCTTGTTGCGCACTCACCAGCCCGTGGAGTACATAAAAGCTCAGAGCACATGAAGTGGGAAATGAAACGATGGACAAAATATGTTGGCGGAGCCGACGCGAAAGCAGCAGAAACCGCCTGCAAACATTTTGAAAAAATGGGCTTAAAGGTGAAAACGCTGAAAAGTTGTGCAGAAACAGAACTAGCTAAACTGTTCGAAACAACTTACCGGGCATGGATGATTGCTTGCTTCCAAGAAATGCACAGAATATCACGGCATTTTAACGGCGACTTTGATGAAGCAGTAGATTTCCTGGAGGATACACACCGCTTGAGGTTAGATAGACCAGTAATGTTCCCAGGGGTCATAGGCGGTCACTGCTTGATACCAAACACTGAATTACTGTTAAATGCCTATGACTCAGAGTTTTTGCGGCTAATTTTAAAGTCAAATGAGAAACGGAAAGAAGAAATCAAAGACGAGGGTGTCCAAAAAGAAGTTGAAAAAGTCAGCAAGAGAGCTAAAACGTTAGAGAAAGAACTGATGGATAAGATGACAGCTTAGTGGTGCAATAATGAAGTTAGTTATGATCAACGATGCCGCGTTTGTCGGAGAAACTTTACTCAAGTACCTGCCGCCTGAACTGGAAAAACAACACATCAAACGCAGCAGAGGGTTGTGGGATAAAACTTTCGGCATAGCCCTTAAAATTTTGAGGGCGAAAGGAGACGTATACCACGCAAATTACCTTTTACAAGACTGCTACATTGCAGCCCGCTTAGGCAAAAAACCATTAATTGGACACGCCCATGGAAGTGACTTAAGAACAGCCCTAAACCATTCCGTATGGGGCAGAATCATCAGGTACAATCTGAAACATTGCGACAAAATTTTAATCAGCACGCCAGACATTCTCGGAATAGCTAAACAGTACAGAGAAGACGCAGAGTACCTGCCTAATCCAATTAACACTGAACTGTTTTATCCGAAACCCGCAGGTCAAAAAGGCAAAAAGAAGAAAGTGCTGATTGCAAGCGATTCAAACTGGAACGTAAAAGGAACAAACATAGCTGTAAAAGCGCTGAGTGAAATAAGAGACGAAATTGAGGTAAGCATCATTCAATACGGCATAGACTTCGAAAAAACAAAAGCATTGGCTTCCTCGCTCGGTTTAAACCTAAAAATTTTGCCAAAAGCTTCGCATAAAAAACTTAACGAGTACTACTGGAACGCAGACGTTGTTATTGACAGATTTAGATTAGGTTCGTTAGGAGTGGTCTCTTTAGAGACAATAGCTTGTGGCAGACCAGTGGTAACGTATGTCTCATCGGAATTTCAAGAGTACAAAGAGTTTCCATTGAAAGAAGTGTGCACTGAAGAAGAGGTTGCTACCGCTGTAGAAAGAGCGAACAGCGATTTATGGGAGAAACAGCACAGTTACCTTGTGAAAAACCATAAACCAGAAATTTTTGCAGAAAAAATGCTTAAAATCTATAATATGCTCACACAGTGAATTAAAGACGAAACAGCTTATCAAGACCCATGCAACCCCGAGTTTCAGTAAAAAAGAGTGCGGTTAGCATAATCACTATCAATGGTGCAAATGACAACTCTGCTTTTATGGTCGCAAAGTTGATATACAGTTATATATCGCACATTTGAAAGCTTGCTGTATGAGAACCGTTTATCTTAAGGGACGGTCTCGAGGCGGACCTTTCCATTCTCTCTACAGAGAGTTGATAGAATTTCCACCCGAGGGATATTGCTTTCTCTCAGAGAAACCAAAATCATTGAAACTTCCGCCACTAAATTATGGTCTTACACGAAACCAGAGGATGATCAAGCACTTCGACAGAAAACTTCGAGGTTCAGCCGTCACTTGGGGCGTATGGAATGAAACAAAAACAATGGGGTATATTCTCGTCAAAAGGCTTAGGGATCGCAAGTTTAAGACTTTACCAGAAGCCCAAGCAGATCTAATATACTGTTCACAACAGCTACTATTCGCAGAACTGCCGTGGATCGTCGACGTTGAATATGCTAACGTACTTGTGGGAGGCAACGAAATCAAGCTCGTCAGAAATTTTGTTCAGAAGTGTTTAGCCTCGAAACATTGCAAGAAGGTTATTCCTTGGAGTAACTGGGCAAAAAGAACGCTGTACAACAGCATGAACTGCGTTTCCTTCAAAGAGAAGATCGAAACAGTGCATTTCGGAATGAGACCCAAGAAAATAGTCAAGAAACAGGTAGACGATAAGGTGCACTTGCTCTTTGTCGGCAGCACAAACCTTACCAACGCTTTTACCTTTGAAAGCAAAGGAGGCGTTGAAGCAATCGAAGCATTTCTGGAGCTGCGCAAGAAGTATGACAGGATAGAATTAGTGGTGAGGTCTTGGGTTCCTTCTGAAATAAGAGCGAAGTATGCAAATGCTGCGGGTATCAAAATACTTGATTCACCCCTAAGTAAGGAAGAGCTAGCCAGACTTTACGCCTCTTCGGATATCTTCCTGTTTCCATCACATTTGAACCTAGGAATGGCTATCCTTGAGGCAATGAGCTATGAACTGCCTGTGATTGCTCGTAGGGTATACGATATTTCTGAGGCGGTCGAAGACATGAGAACGGGTTTGCTGTTGGATCCGCTCCCAAACTTGCCGTACTATACATGGAACGGAGCACCGAATGGCATTAATAGAAAGTTTCTTGTGGGTGTTCGCAAGTATAGGCGTCAACTGGTGAACCAAATTGTTGAGAAAACTTCTCTTTTAATTGAAAATGCTCCTCTCATGAGGAAACTGGGGCGACAAGCCAGAGCCTCGATAGAAGAAGGCAAGTTCTCTATAAAAAACAGGAATACCCAACTGAAACGGATATTTGATGAAGCTGTAAGTTCAAAATAAGCCACTAAATGCTTGTGCAGACACCTATTTCTTACATAACAGGCCAGACGGCTCGTTTATGTGTTCCCTTTTGGCAACCTCTTTTTAAAATAAGATATACTTTGGTCGATTCCTTCGCTTAAGCTAACTTTAGCTGACCAATTCAGCTTCTCTCTGATTTTTGTCGCGTCGAGCACTATGTACGGCTGATCTGAAATCGATGGACGAAGTGGATACCCAGGAGGGTACGATCCGAACTTGATTTTTTTATGATCAAATCCAATTTTTTGAGCTACTAATTCAGCTAGTTTTCTATTGCTTATGCCCATTTTTGTTCCCACGTTGTAAACTTGACCGGCGGTCTTGGAATCTCTGATTGCAAGTATGTAGGCATTTACGTGATCGTCTACATACATATAATCTCTAACTGAATCAGGTGCACCAATGTATACTTTCTCGCCTTTCAGCATCTGAGTGACAAGATATTCAATTATGAAGCTGGTGTCGAATTTCCTACCATACGAGTTTGCAGGTCTAAGTATAGACCCGTTCAAGCTGTAGGTGTGAAACATCATCTGCAGATAAAGATCAGCCGCGGCTTTGCTGACTGCATAGGGACTGGTCGGTCTCAAAGGCAAGCTTTCTCTTAGAGGTTCTTTTTTCTGCAAACCGTATACCTCTGCTGTTGAGGCAGCAACCAGTTTTCTGGATTGTGGGTCAGGAAGTTCAAGCATGGCATGCGCCACGTTCATTGTGCCCACAAGGTTCGCTTGTTGATATTCAAAAGGGCGCTCAAAGGAATCACGAACAGGGGTAAGCGCAGCCAAATGGACAACAACATCTGGGCACACAGTTTTCATCGCGTTGCGAATGGACAGATAGTCTGTGATGTCCCCCGAGACGATAGTTATGTCTTTCAGAATCTCCCCAACGACTTCCAAGTTTCTGTTCGCTACGCGACGGACAACTCCATACACTTCGTCTCCGCTGCGAACCAGTTTTTCTGCTAGGCGACTACCTATGAAACCTAATATTCCAGATACAAGTACTCTAAACTTCTACACTCCCCTTATCGATTTAAACTCCTTTTCAGCTACAGATAAATCTTTGACACTGTTAATAGTTAGCCATCGTTCATTCTGGCTTAGCTTGTAAGCTTTGAGAAGTTTCTTTTCTGCAAGTGACGTAAATGTTATTTTCTCCATGGATCCGCTCACGGGCAAGTAGTCGTAGATGGCATGGTTAAAAATATATATGCCTGCGCTGACAAGTTTATCTTCAAGAACTGGTTTTTCCCTGAATTCAACGATGTCATTTCCGTTGATTTCCAGAACTGCGAAAGGTGAACGCATTGGTGAGACGGCTATTGTTGCGACAGGTTTATGCTGCAGATGGAACGCGAAAAATGTCTCAAGGTTCATATTGGTCAGTTCATCTCCATTCATGGCTAAGAAGTCCTCGTCAGATACATGTCTTTTGATGGCTAACCGAAATCCTTCGCCAGTTTCCCCCTCTTGCGTATGCTCACTAAAATCCACTGTTAGACCCCACGAATTTCCCTTAACGTAGTCCATTATCGCCTCCTTACGATATGAAACGCCAAGGACAACGTGGTCAAGACCGTGGTCTCTCAGCCAAGTTAGTGTCCAGTAAATTAGAGGTTTTCCATTTATTGGAATCATGCATTTAGGCAAGTCTTCAGTCAAAGGCCGCATCCGGAGACCGGCGCCGCCGACCAAAACGACAGCCGTTCGAATATTGCTAGGCATCTTCGCTCTTTTGAAAGTAGATAACTAAATATTTAAACCTTAAATTCGATTTGAAGATACAATGAGTCGAAACACGCTATGAGAATAGCGATGATCCATACACCATTCGGCGCACGTGGCGGTGCAGAAAGACAGATACTGAAACTCGCAATCGAACTGGAAAGAATGGGGCACGAAGTTGAGGTTTTCACAAACGGCATTAACGAAGATAGCTATTCGGAATTTTTCAGAAAAGTAAAGATAAATGTGATCTCTCACCCGTTGGCAGGAAAATTGCCACGTAAACTAACTCCTCAGATAGCTAACCCAAAAATTCAGCTCACACCGTCTCATGAAGTAAAAAGAGGCTCAGGTTTGAGAGGCTGGATGAGACAATTGGTGGGACGACAATTCTACACATCTGAAGTTCCGGCTATGTTTGAATTAGGAAGGAAAATACCCAAACGATTTGACATCATCAACAATCACAACTTCCCAACTGAATGGGCTGGTTTTATAGCCAAAAAAAGATTGAAGGTGCCACTTGTTTGGATGTGCAATGAACCCCCGCTCTGGTTCTTTCTTCCTGAGCAAAGGATTGGTTTGCGCAAGGTTAACTGGCCACTTTTTGAGTTAGTGGACAAGACAGTGGTCGATTATGTTGATGAGATTATGGTTCTGTCAAATGTTGCCGAGGGCTACGTAAGAAGAGCTTACAATAGATCAGCCAGAGTGGTAAGAACGGGAGTAGATGCTGAGTTGTTTCATAACGCTGATGGAAAAAACCTGAGAAGTAAATATGGCTTAAAAAATTCTTTTGTGTTATTGTTTGTTGGTGGGAGTGTATATGCGCGAAGAAGCGACATTGTTAGAGCGCTTCATATTTTGTCTAAGAAACATGACAATGTTAGGTTGATCTTTGACACTTCAAGAGAACGAGAAGCGTTAACAAGTCTCAGCGAAAAATTGGGTGTGATAGACAAGGTTCTGTTTCTTCACAGTACCAGTGACACCGAACTTGCTGAAGTTTATGCTGCCTGTGACGCATTCATCTATCCTGCTTCAGCTAGCACATGGGGATTGGTCGTTACTGAAGCCATGGCTGCCAGCAAACCTGTAATAGTTTCGAAGCATGTAGGAACAGCAGAAATTATACAGCATCATATTAATGGAATAGTAATCGACTGGGCAAAACCAGAAGAAATTGCGAAACAAGTTGAAATGTTGATGAACAACCCAAAGCTACGCAGAACGTTAGGCGAAAATGCTTATGAATACGTCAAGAATAATCTCTCTTGGAAAAGATATGCCCAGAACGTTGAAAACGTCTTTCTGGGAACAATGTCACGTTCAAAAGGCAATTAGTGATTACCTGTCCTTATTCGTAGGACCTTTTAACCATTGTTGGTTATTATTCTGAACTCTGGTATGGCAACGATCATTTTTCCGCCGTTTCTGAGAAAATCTTTTTCTTGGTTCTTGATCTCCTCGATAAAATGATAGGGCAGAACAAGCAGATAGTCTGGCTTCTCTTTCCTGTATTCATCGATAGACACGATAGGGATACCTGTGCCAACTATGTACTTTCCCCACTTGTCAGAGTTAAGGTCTGCCGCACCTGTGATCAGCGTTTTGTCTATACCAAAGTATTGCAGAACAACCAAGCCTCGAGTGGAAGCTCCGTAGATGAATATTTTCTTTCCATTCTTTGCTTCCTTGTTTAAAAACGCCATTAACTCCGTCTTGGTTTTTTCTATTCGTTTCGCAAATTTGTCGTAGATTTTCTTGTTGCCGAAGCCCATTTTCTCTTCGTAGGCTTTTAGTTTTTTCAGCCTTTCTTCGTGTCCAGAGAAGCCTTGGACATTTCCGTCTTTGTGCTTCACGTATATTCTGAAGCTGCCGCCGTTTACATCGTTAAGTTCAACATCAAACGCTTCTAGATTATGCCTATCAAGCAGATTTGAAAGAGACACTAGAGAGTAGTATTCAAGATGTTCATGGCTGATATTGTCAAAAGTGTTGTTTTCTAACATTAAGCCCAGATAGTTCATTTGCACTACCCATACGCCATTCTCATCTAAACATTTCTTTATGTCTTCCACAAACGCATTTGGATCCTCCAAATCGTAGAACATTGCTATGCTTGTTATCACTTTTACCTTCTTTTTCCCAAGTTCCTTTTGGAAGGTCTCATAGTTAAAATAATCATTAATTATCCTAGAGTTGCCTTCAATTCCCAACTTCCACAGGTTTGAAGGCTCAAAACCAACGGTTACGAGCCCTGGCGTTTTGTATTGTCTCAGCAGTGTTCCGTCGTTCGCGCCTATATCAACGACAAGGTCTCCAGAGGACAAATTAACTATTCTCTCAGCGGCAGACGTGATGTCGGCTAAAGCCTTAACCATCGTAGTGCTTATTCCAGACTTGTACCAGTATTTTCGGTACATCACGTCACGTTCAACTGTGTGCTTTAGCTGCAAAAGCCCGCACCCGCCGTCCTTTACGTTGCAAAGAACAAGCTCCAAAGGTCCACGCGGATAGCCGCCTTTCACATCATCAACAAAATTAGTCACATACTGATTACCTAAGGATAGTATCGGAATTAGCTTGCTTGATCCACAGACCCGACAGGTCTTTCGTGTTTTAACATGCATGATGGCATCCAATCCAAATCAAGTCACAGAGACAAGTATAAAATAGTTTTCACTTGTATACTGTATCTAACAGCTTTTAATTAATCATTTTACCTATTTCTTTGGCTGAAAACCACTATGTTCAGGGTTTTCTGCCAAGCGGGCGCTTACTTGAGCAGGCAACTGTTTCTTTTTTGTTTGGATTTAACACAATTGATTTACGAATATTTATTTAAATAGCTGAATAAGTAAGAGTTGCGTGATGGAAATGCCGTCTTTACAGGACTTTCTTAAGGGCAATGCGCAAAGGTTCACATGGATTCGCTTTGGTCTTGGTTTTTCTGATCACTGCAGATTGCTATGTATTGCTGTTTTGCAGGGTATTCCAGCCACATTTAGGAGACGAAATTCGGTTGTTAATGACAAACTGGAAAGTTTGACGGAGAATTTATTCAAGTCTACGACGATTCGGGTGGGCAATGCGATGTATGCTGTTCGTGATTCTGATGGTTTGGCGCATTTGGACCCTAATTTTGAATCTTTTATGCTGCCGTGGTTTCAGCCGAGAAAAAATGATGTTTTTGTGGATATTGGGTCACACGTTGGCAAGTATGCTGTAGCAGTTGCGAAGGCAGTGGGAGAAGAAGGTTTGGTTGTTGCCGTAGAGCCATATCCTGAAAACTTCAAGATGTTGCAGAGAAGCGTGAAGCTTAATCACTTTCGGAACGTGGTTGCTGTAAATTTGGCGGCATGGAGTCGTTCTTGCATGTTAAAATTCTATGTGGGAAGTAGTCCGTCTCAGTTTAGCGTGAATGAGACTAATAATGACTCGGTTGATGTTCAGGCGAAACGGATGGATGAACTTCTTATTTGTGACCTTAAACTGCGGCGTGTAGATTGGATAAAGATTGATGTGGAAAAAGCAGAGCTTGAGGTTCTGCAAGGTCTTGAAGAGACTCTCAGCAGATTTAAACCTAAACTGATCGTGGAATTATGGAGTAAGAACATGAAGAGGGTGAAGGATCTCTTGAAAAGGTATGGTTACAACATGGTCATGGTTTCAAATACCTTCGGATCAGTGTCAGAATGGTGTGTTTATTTTTTATGCATACCCACAGCGAATTAATTGCGTTTTTTCTAAACGGGCTAATGAGTTGCAAATTAGAAACTCCACGGCAACGAAACATGTATAGATGTACATAAGCTTGCCAGCAAAAGGTCAGACACTATAAAGGGAAAAAAGATTTGTTACACTGAGTAAGGACGCCGTTGCCCATAGAAACCTCAAAAACAATTGAATGCCATAAGAAAGTGTATATTAGGTTATCACGTTTTTAGAGAAATCTTTAACACCGCCGCACGTTCAATCTAGTACAAAAGTTGCCGCTTCAGGAGAAAAACAATGAGCTTACTAAGCCACGACAGCTTCTGGAACGCTGTAATCACCTTGCCCACCACCAAAAAAATGCTACAGTTATCTCTGAAAAAATGTGGTGCATGCGATAGAACGATACTTGAAGCTGCACTGGACGATTACGTGGGAAAAACGGACACTAAGTGCAAGTGTGGCGGCTTCTACTCGCGGATAATAAGGTTCTGGATAGATTTCCTCAGGCGAAGCCTGTCCATAAGAAGGGAGAAAGTGGAAAAGCTTTTGGCTGACCCGTACGCACGGAGGGCAATAATCACTATAGTACGATCTTTCAGTCATTATGGAATACGGAAGCCCCTGAGCATTTATGCGCCGTTCCTCGTGGTATGGGACTTCACGCACAACTGCAACCTAAACTGCAAGCACTGCTACTCAAACTCAGGCGCAACACACGAAACGGAACTTACCACAAAAGAAGCACTGGAAGTGGTGGACCAACTTGCGGATTTCGGTGTGATCGCCCTCGCCTTTTCAGGAGGCGAACCCTTAACCCGAAAGGATTTTTTTGAGGTGGCAAGTCACGCAGCAAAACGTGGATTGTACGTTTCGGTAGCTACCAACGGCACGCTGTTGACGAAGGAGAACGTGCAGAAGCTTAAGCAAGCCAAAATCAACTATGTGGAGGTAAGCATCGACGGCGCCACAGCGCAAACTCACGACTCGTTCAGGGGAGTTCCAAGCGCGTTCGACAAGGCAGTGGCAGGGTTGAAGAACTGTGTGGAAGCAGATTTATGCGCGTGCATCGCGACCACAGCAACCAAGAGCAACATAGCGGAGATGCCTGAAATTTTGGATTTGGCGGAGGAAATTGGCGCTGAAAGGTTCACCTACTTCAATTTCATTCCAACTGGGCGCGGAAAAGAACATTACGACCAGGACCTGACGCCGGAAGAAAGAGAGAAGCTCATGCTGTATTTGCTGGATAGAATGTCGAAAGGCTTCAAAGTCACTATATTAACCACGGCGCCGCAGCTAGCTCGAGTAGCCCTGCAGTGCCAAGGACCAGGAGACGAAGCGACAATGTCCATGGCGCACATGCAAACCGTTAAAGTGAGCAAGAAAGCGGTGCCGCTGGCTGATTTTATCGGTGGATGCGGCGCTGGAAGACTATATTGTTCGCTGTCGCCGCAGGGCGATGTGCACCCGTGTGTTTTTCTCCCTATAAACGTTGGAAACCTGAAGAAGGAAAAGTTCGGGGACGTATGGCTGAACTCTAAACTCTTCAATGCATTGCGGAACAGAAATAACCTGAAAGGAGCCTGCGGAAATTGCAGTTACAAGTACATATGCGGAGGGTGCCGAGCCAGAGCCAGCGCCTACAAAAATGACATCATGGCTTCCGACATAGGCTGCATACTAGCAAAAGAAGAGAAGGGTGCCTGAAATGCGGCAGAAAACCGTGAAAATCTACAGAGCAAAAGAAGGCACGACTGAAATTTTGAAGGAAGCAGTGAAGAACGCGGCGCTACGTGGGAAGAAGATTTTTGTGAAGCCGAACATTAGCCACCCCGAATATGTGCCTGGAGTGGTGACAAGTCCTGCACTAATCAGCGAGTTAGTCAACCTTCTGCGTGATAACCATGAAGAAGTGATAGTTGGCGAATCCAACGGATACAATTACCCTTGCCGTGGGGCGTTCGAGAAGACAGGTATAGAAGCGGCTGTGAAGAAGGCAGGCGGCACTGTGATTAACCTTTCAGAGGACAAAGTTGTCAAAGTGAAATTCGAAAGCAGACCTAGCCCTGTGAAAGAGTTGTTGCTTCCGAAAACTGTGCTTGACGCAGACGCCATAGTTGACATGGCACTTATGAAAACCCACGAGTTCGCAATGTACAGCGGAGCCATAAAAAACCTCTTCGGCTGCGTGCCAAGCAACAGGCGCATTTACCTGCATCCATACCTGAGCGAAGTCTTCTATCGACTCTACACGGTCCTTAAGCCGCAGCTTACAGTGATGGACGCAAGAGTAGCGATAGAGGGAAACGGCCCAACCAAAGGAACCGCCGTCAAAATGGACCTGATGCTTACTAGCAACTCCGCTTTAGCCACCGACGTAATCGCCTCCAAAATCATGGGCTTAAAAGTCGAAGAAATCGCCTATCTGAACTACATAGCCAGAAAAACTGGCCTGCAGGATGACGCAATAACTGTGCAGGGTTTACAGGTGGCTGAAGTAGCGCGGAAGTTTGAGCGACCAAGAATAGACTTGCCCGTGAAAGCGCAGATGATGATTTACAAGCACGAGTTTTTGACGAAAGCGCTCTTCTGTTCGCTAGGTTTTGTGAAGCTTTTACAAAAAGCAACAATAGCTTACAGAGGCAGACCCATAGAAACAAGCTAGCTCAGCGCTTCATCGTAGACTTTAACCACTTTCTTGACGATAAGCCGCCAGTCGAATTGGTTCTCAATTGTTTCGCGAGCGAGAAGCCCCATCTCAGAAGCTGCTGCCGGATGCTCCAGATAATACAAAATCCTGTCTGCCAATTCTTTAGGATTTGAAGGTTCGACCAGAAACCCGTTCTTTCCGTCCTCAATCATTTCAGGAATCCCGCCCACCTTTGTCGTCACAACAGGCAACCCGGTTGACAGCGCTTCCAGCACTGCGAAGGGAAGGTTCTCGTAAAACGTGGAAAAAGCGAAAATGTCCGCTGCTTGATAAAGCCGGGGCAACTTCTTATCAGGGAAATAACCCGTGAAAACTATGTTGTCTTTAACTCCGAGCTTCGCGGCGTAACTCACCAGCTTTTTCATCTCGTCGCTGAGACCTTTCCCCGTGATTATAAACTTGGCACTCCTAAATTTCCGAGTTACCAACGCCATGCTTTCGATGAGCGTGAACAAACCTTTCCGAGCGTACAAGCGACCAACAGACAGTATCGCTTTGTCTTCAGGGTTGAAACCCAACTCTGTTTTTGCCTTGAGTTTATCGGTTGCGGGCTTGAACTTGTCCACATCGACGCCGTTGTGGATAACGCGAATCTTGGCTTCTTTCACTTTATAGTACTGCAGAAGTTCTCTCCGTGTGAAGTCACTTACCGCGATTATCCTGTTTGAACGCGCCAGCATTCTCTCCTCGAAAAGCCGCAGGAGCCAGTTGAAGTTCACCATAAACTTCTCGTTCGAATTAAGCCTGCTGTAAGGCTCGCCCCTAATCGCTTCTGCCTCGCCCTTCCACGTTGAGTGAACAGTTGATACCAAAGTTTTTCCGAAGCCTCTTGGAACAGCAAAACTAGGAACCAGCGGAAGATTTACGTGAGCAATGTCCACTGGGAAACTGCCGCGGATACTTTTTAGTTTCCTAGAGGCAGCCGCCGCGAACAGAAAGGATTTGACGACAGGAGCCTTAAGGGATTTAATGAAGAAAATGTGATGTTGCTCGTTGATTTTCACGTCTCTGCTTTCATTGTATCCTGTCACTATGGAAGCCGAATTGCCAAGTTTCATGAGTTCGTTAGACAAATAGTAGACGTAAGCGCCTGTTCCGCCAGAAAGAGGCAGGTACTCGGGAGACACAAAACACACCTTAACCATGTTACCTACCTTCCACCACCTGACAGAAACCTAACTGTCGTAATGACCGCGCCAGTAGACCACGCAATAGCCCTAACAAAATAAAGCACAACCAGCAACATAGCAACCGCATCTTTGAACTTAACTGCCAGCATAGCAGCTGAAAAAACATAATAGACAAAAATGAGCCCTAAAATAAAAGCCGAAACATACCACAACGACCGCAACACTTCGGGCAAACCTAAAAGGAAAAACGAGGCTACAGCGAGTAGCAGAAGAGGCTGAATGTTCATGCCGAAACCCGTAATCCTGTCCCCTTTAATCAGCTTGGAATGTTTAAAATAGAGTTTAACGGTGTTTTTGCCGTACTGTAGCTGTTGCCGAAAATAAGCGCGCACTGTTGACCTGTTAAAATGGTAACACTTGGCATCTGGCTCAAAAAGCAGCTTGTAGCCTCGGCTGGTTATTCTAAAACCTAAGTCGGTGTCATATTGAGATGGCAAATGCTCGTCAAAACTGCCAACTTCCTCTATAACTTTCTTTTTAATCAAAAGATTCATGGTTGCAATGCGCACAACAGATTTCTTTAGGCGGGCATACCTGTTTTCAAGGTCGTATCCGATGCTTCTTGCCCAAACGTTTTCTTTGTTCCAAGTTTCGATGCCGCCGCTTACCCCCGCCACCTGCGGGTCATCCAGATAAGCCACGAGTTTGTTCAACCATTCTTTCTCCACTTTTGCGTCTGCATCGATGAATCCTAAAATATCATTGCTTACGATTGTCAGTGCATAGTTATAAGCGGCTGGAGCGGAAAGAGGCGTGGAAATAACTTTGACTGGGTATTTCTGGGCTATTTCCACAGTCGCATCCGTGGAGCAGCCATCAACAACAATTATTTCCAAAAACTCTTTCGGATAATTTAATTCAAAAATTGCCTTCAAACACCCGTCGATGGTCAATTCGCTATTGAAAGTTGCCACGATTATAGAAACCTTAGGAGGAGACGCTGCACCCACTATCCTCGACCACCCCTCATGTACGCCGACACTATTGCCAGAAGAATCTTGAAGCCATCAACCATGGGATCTAAGCTGGATGTTCCGTAGGTTCGCTGCTCGAAACTTATCGGCACCTCTATGACCCTGCAACCATGTCGTACAGTCTTCATAAGCATCTCTGACTCGATTTCATATCCACTTGAGTTTAAACGCATACTCCTCAAGACCGAAGCTTTCATTACACGATAACCCGATTGTGAATCAGAAAAATTTACTCTTGTTAAAATTTTAATTAAAAAATTGAAGAGGCGAACACCAACAAAGTTTAGTTTTTTGGCTGCCACTGGTTTTTGACTTAAATATCTGGATCCGATGACAAGATCCGCCTTGTTTTGCAATATTGGGCGCAGCAACCGCGGCCATTCCTCTGGGCGATGTGAGCCGTCTGAATCTATTGTAGTTACTATGTCACCCTTTGCCTTTGCGAAGCCTGCTCTTAAGGCGTAACCTTTTCCCATATGCTTTTTTAATGAAAACACTTTGATAAATTGGTTTTTTGAAAATTCCAGCGACCCATCTGTTGAACAGTCATCTACAACGATTATTTCATGCTTGAAACCGATTGTTTGCATGACTACCGTTAAGCGTTCAATCACGTTACCTATTGTTAACTCCTCGTTAAACACTGGAATAACCACGGAAAGCAGCATTTCACCAGTTTCCATTTTACTATGATGCTGAAAGAAAGAATTTATAAACTTTGGCTGTGAAAACTAGCAAGTCCAAGAATTGATGCGTAGAACGGAAATAATTATGCAGGTAAGAACAGAAACAGATCGAACCCTATGGTTTTCGATGTGGTTTTTAGCGTCAATAGCCACTTTCGGTGCCGCGTTTTTCCCAATGTTCTACCGCCTGATTGAAAGCAGAAATAATCATTTTCGCCGCCAAGCTGACTTAGAAGAGCAGATTACAGTTTTCCTAAAAAAGCAGGGAAAAGAACCGCCTGCAACGTCAGATAGCTTCAGTGAGATGAACGCGAAAGCATGGGCTGCCGCCATTATTCTGGTCATCCCAGTTTTTGCAATAGCGTATTTGCTGTCTAGGGATCTGCTTGTGCACGAGAAACGTCAAGACATGTTTCTTGCAAGCGCTTTTCCAGAAAGGATGTTCATGTCGCAGACTATACCAATAAGAAAATATGCTTTGATAACTATAGTTACTTTGGGAGTGGGAATAGTGTATTGGCTCTATAAGATTACAAACATGTATAACGCCCACTTCAAGGTGCATCGTGAAGTAGAAAAAGAAATAGTTAAGCTAATGGAGGAGAAGAGAGTTGGCGAATCAATGTAAGCAAAAACGGTTTGTGAGCCACGGCGGAGACGTCTGGGGATTCGCTAGAAAATACAATATTCCACTTGAGAAAGTGCTTGACTTCAGCGGGCCCATCAATTTTCTCGGTCCTTCGCCCAAAGCTGTGGAAGCTGTAAAACGGCATGCTAGGCTGATAAGGTTTTATCCAGACCCGAACCCTTCAGAGTTTAGGGCTGAAATCGCTAGGTACGTGGGTCACGGTGTTGACGCGGCGAACGTCATTTTGGGAAATGGTTCAATAGAGCTCATATACATGATTACGGAGGCTTTTCCCTGCGGCTTCAAAGCCGTCATTCCTGTGCCGTCGTTCACTGAGTACGAGAAAGCAGTTTTGAGAGTAGGCGGCGAGCCAATCTTTGTGAGATTGCCAGACAACTTTGTGCTAGATGTTGAAAGTGTGAAGAAAGCGGTGACGGCGGATACGCGGCTAGTTTCCATCTGTAACCCGCATAGTCCTTCGGGAACACTTTACAGTAGAGAAACAGTTTTGGACCTTGTTGAGTTCTGCCGCAAAAAGGACGTCGTTGTCAGTGTCGACGAGAATTACATCGAATTCTCAGAGAAAGGTCAAGACACTACGATGGTTGGTTACGTGAAGAAGTACGAGAACCTTTTTGTTATTAGGTCAGTCACAAAATTCTACGGAATGCCAGGGATACGCTTGGGCTATGGCATAGCAACGGAAAGCCTCATAGATACGCTTCAGACGGCTAGGCAACCTTGGAGCATCAACAGTTTGGCGGGCTATGTAACGCTGGCGGCGTTCAAAGACACTGAATTCATCGAGAACACCAAGCGCACAATTGCAAAAGAAAGAGCGCGGTTTGCAAAGATGCTCAGCGAAGTCGGCGGATTCCATGTTTTTCCGTCAGAAACGAACTTTTTGCTCGTGAAGATTCTGAACTCAAAGTTTACGTCCACAATGTTGAAAGAACAGATGTCTAAGGAAAGCATACTCATCAGGGACTGCAGCACTTTTGTCGGGCTTGACGACAGCTACTTTAGAGTAACAGTTAGGGCATTCAGAGAAAACTTGAAATTTGTAAAAACTTTGAAGAACGTACTCAAAGGCTTGATTTAAGGATAGCTGTAGTCATAGAGATTATCATAGGCTTAGTTTGTCTCTTCCTTCTTCTGCGAAAACGCTGAGAAATAAATAGCAAAAACAAGTAGAGCAACCTTAATACTGAACCTTAACTTACTAAAGCAAAGTGGAAATATGAGGAGACTACTCGCGTTCTTGGTGGTTTTTCTCCACTCGCCTGCGTCCATGTCAAAGGCGTTTAAAAACCATATTCAAGGAATTGCATATTTACTATCGCATCCGCTCCAGCTAAAGCGGCTCATCATAAGAGAGACTCGATACGGGCAGAGATATCTGGATAAAAGAAGCTGGGTGGAGTGGCAGATATACGATACATGTGTAGCAAATGCACCACACACCACAGCAGTGGCGCATGCACAGCCACTAAACACGGAAAGAATACAGACAATTTCTGATATGGTTAGTCGCATAGGCAATGGTTTAGAAATCTTAGATGTTGGGTGCGGATACGGAACTATTAGCGAGCCTTTACGGCAAATGGGGAACTACGTAACATCCATAGAATTGCCGGGGGCTGCCAATCTAGCTCACAGACGCGGAATTCCGCTGGTTATAGCGGGTGACGCGGAGCACCTACCCTTTGTCTCAAACAGTTTCGACGTAGTCTTAGCCTCTGAAGTAGTGGAGCATTTATGGAATCCGCACAATTTCTTTGGCAACGCTTACAGAATTCTTAGAGCTAACGGCTATCTGATAATATCTACCCCTGAAGGGAAAGAGGGCTTGTCTTACGACTCTCACAAGCACTACTTCACAGTTGAGGGCTTAAAGCAGATGCTTGATTCAAGCTTCTCTATATGTGAAGTTAAACGTTTGAAACCCGTGGGTGCTCCCATGCCTACGATTATTCTGCTTTTACGCAAATTGTGACAAAAGAAGTAGAAATAAGGGGCTCTTTTAGAATTTAGATTTGATTCGCCAGAAGTAGTGGCTCAACGCCGTTCGGGCTAGCACTCCGCTGTATAGGTTGTTTTTGTAAAAGTGCCGCAGGATATAGAGTGGAGAATATAGTCTGTCGTAAAATTCTGCTCTCATTTTTTTCACGCACTCATTTGGCAGAGATGGATTTTCGAAAGCGAAATCAACAGTGTCATATTTGCTCCAGTCGTCAGACATCTTCCACCCTAACTCCTTAACGAGGTCGTATAAATCAGTGCCAGGGTAAGGTGCAGCTGTACATAGGTAAACCATATTGGGTCTAACGCGTTCAATGAAATCAAAAGTTTCCTGCAGAGTCTCGACGGTTTCGCCTGGGTACCCAACGATCACGGATGTGGCAACTAACAAACCAGCTTCTTTTGCCCACTTGATCACTTTTGCGTTCTGTTCAATAGTGGTTTCTTTATTCATTGTTTTCAAGAGTTGCGGAGAACCAGACTCGATCCCAAAGCTGACAAATTGGCAGCCAGCCTTCGCCATCTTGGTCAAAATTTCTTTGGAAACCTGATCAGTTCTGGTTTGGCAATTCCAAGGGAGGTCGAGCCCTCTTTCCTGCATTTGCTCAAAAATGCTATAACTCCGCTCCTTATCCAAGGTGAGCGTATCGTCGTAAAAGGAGAAGGCTTCAGCTCCATGTTCGTTTTTTAGCCATTCTAGTTCGTCAACGACTTTTTTGGGGCTTCTAACCCGAAACCTATTGCCAACCATCTCGCTGGATAAGCAAAAGGAACAGTGAAATGGGCACCCTCGGCTTGTCATTATGGGAAGAACCTTTTTTCTAAAAAACGAACTTCCTGGCCGATATTTTTCCAAGGGAAATAGGTGGTAAGCTGGATATGGCAGTTCATCGAGATTCTGGATAAATGGTCTATCTGGTGTTCGAAGAATCTCCTCGTTTTTTCTAAATGTTATGCCAGCAACATCGTCGAATTTTCTACATTCAGCCACATGACGTGCAAGGTCTAAAAGAGTTTCTTCACCCTCTCTCCTGACCACAACGTCCACATACGCACAGTCTCTGAGGGTAGCAACGTCCATAATCGTGGCGTGGGGTCCGCCCAAAACAATCAGAGCGCGTGGATAAAAGTCTTTTATTATGCGAGCAGCTTGAAGAGCCGAAGAAAATGTAGAAGTCATGGATGTGATGCCGACTATGTCCGGCTCGAAAGAGGCAACTTCTCGTTTCAGCTCCTCATAAGTCATGTTGATAGGCAGGCAATCTATCACCTTAACTGCATGTCCTCTTTTCTCAGCAACTGCCGCCAAGTAAGCTAGACCAATTGGAATACCCGTAGGATGCCGTGCGACACCTGGAAGAAGTGGCGGATTAACTAACACTATTTTGACGAATTTTTCCGCCATAGGCACATCAACCACGACTTTTTCATGTATGTATATAAAAAAGTTCGAACTAATAAATTTGTAATTGCCGAGCTTGTTATAGTTCGTTGGATGTTCTCATGCTGATCAAAATATGTAAAGAATGAACTGTGAGAGAATTTTGCTTCCCCAAATCATTTGCAGCTTTATTAACACCTTTTCGATGTGTATAAATGAAAGGATTCCTTGGTTGGTAAACTTATGGCGGGAAAACCTGTCAAAGTAGCGTTAGTTAATCCGCCTCCTCCTCGCGGGGCGTTTGTGCATTACCAAAGTCCACTTATAGGTATAGCTTACATTGCCGCTGTTCTTGAGAAAAATGGATACGAGGTCACGGTGATAGACTGCCCTCCCCTCAACATGACTTATGAGGATTTGAAGCGGGAGATAGCTTGCTTCGCGCCAGATATTGTCGGCATAACCTCTGTAACCGTCACCTTTTCTTCGGCTGTGCAAGCTGCTCGTGTAATAAAAGAAGCTTGTCCGCAGGTTCTCATAGTCACGGGAGGACCACATGTCACAGTTTTGGATGAGCAAATCCTCAATGAGCATCCTGAAATTGATGTTGTAGTGAGGGGTGAGGGCGAGCAAACTATGCTGGAACTCGCGGAGTTGGTGTCCATATCCAACCTGAAAAATCTTCAACAGGTCGACGGCATAACCTTCAGAAAAAACAGCAGCATAGTCCGCACTAAGGATCGCGACTTCATTCAAAACCTAGATGAGTTGCCTCATCCAGCGTACAAATATTTTCCACTAAATAAGTACAGACTTTTCGGAAAGCTTATTCTTCCCATCATAACTAGCAGAGGCTGCTCCTTCAATTGTTCATTTTGTCTAGCACCTCGAATGACCGGGAAAAGATTTCGGCCTAGGAGCCCAAAAAACGTCGTTGACGAACTAGAATGGCTAAAAAACGAACATAAACCTGATGCTTTCACTTTTCATGATGAGACATTCACGTATGACAAAAAAAGAGTACTGGCGATTTGTGAGGAGATCCAAAATAGAAATATCGGTCTTCCTTGGGATTGTTCAACAAGAGTCGACCAAATATCAATAGAAGTTTTGGCCAAGATGAGGGACTCAAACTGCCAACTCGTTTCTTACGGGGTTGAGTCAGGCAGCCAAAAAATTCTAAATGCTATGAAGAAAGGGACAACAGTCGAACAAAACGAAAGAGCCATCAAGTGGGCAAAAGAAGCCGGCCTATCCGTCACCATATCCGTCATCATTGGGTACCCGGGCGAAACTAGAGATACATTAGAGCAAACCTTGGATTTCATCCGGAGAACGGAGCCAGACGATGTCCACATGAGTTTGGCGACGCCATATCCAGGCATCGAGCTATATGATCTCGTGAAAGATATGGGATTGAAAATTCATGGGGATTGGAGCCGCTGCGATATGCAGATGCAGGTCTTCGAAAATCCAAGTTTTACTGTAAATTTCCGGGAGATGAGGAGGAAATTTTACAACCAGTTTTATTCCCCGTCATACATTCTACATCAATGGGCGAAAAAAGAGTTTTACAGCCAACTCATGGCTCGGGCAGCTTTAAATCAACTCTTATGGCGAGTCAAATTGCCAAGGTGGGTCTCTGCCAACTTCAAGAAAATAGCGCGGTAACAAGAGGGTCAAAGGTTATCTCACACAATCCACGAAACACTGATTGCCAACAGCCGCAACAATGTACTCCAGAGATCAAAGCGCGGCATTTTCTATAGATAACACTGCAAAACTGAGAAAGTGAGCTTCAATCAAAATAAATCTTGTTTCGAAAGACCAATTTAGCAAGTAATAAGCCAGTTTTTCTTTTAGGTTACTTAGGTTCAAGCTTTCTGAAGAGTGAAGGTTAATTATTTGCAGGAACCGTTCCTCAGATGACATGCTACCATCCAATATTTGCTGAAGTGACAGTATCTCCTCTGAAAGTTCTTGCTCCACAGTGTCGATAGTGCTAATGAGGTCTTCCAATTTTAACATTGGGGGGTAAATGTTCAGAATTCTTTCCTGCAGGCTTTCGAGAGAACGCGGCAAGTCACTATTGGTTGATGACAAAAGAAGGTTAAGTGACGGTTGATTGTTCGAGAGAACAGTGAAGTTTTCAAAAACTTCGATTAGTTCATCTAACTGGACAAGCAATTCTGAGCTTCGAGTGTTAGCATCATCCAGAAATAGTGTTAGATACTCTGCTGATACACCCGCAGTTTGATAGTTTGTTTCTTCTAACCCAATTAATCTCCCTCTAGTAGTGGCAGATTTCTCCTTAAGCGTGGACATCAAACTGCTAACTTGAGAGCACAGGGTTTGGTTTATACTGCCCACGCTTTCGTTGGGCAAATTGGAGTTTAACGTTTGTACGCCGCATGGATGTTGGGATGTCTTCAACAGAGTTTCTTCACCGCTAGCTAGATACAAAATGGAGTTGATGAACAACCTTTGAGAACTTTGCAAAATTTCTGGATGCGTCGTGGATAGAACGACTTTTCCAGCTTCGTATTTTCCAGAAATAATGGAGGGGGCGCCCCAAAAACCATTTATCGCTTCTGTCTGAAGCGACCAATTGTAGGCTTTCATGATCTCTGGGAAATATATGGAGAGATCCTCCGTCGGGGAACTGTATGAACAAATCGTTTCCACGTCACTTCCAACTCGGCTAATGAATGGTCCTCTAAAATATGTGCTTTCAAAAGACGTTGAGCAACCAAAAACTACGGGGTTTGAAGGCTGTGACACATTCAATACGAGTGGACCTCGCAAATCCGCGTAGGCCTCATATTGACCTGCCTTGGCAGTTTCCGCATCCAACAGCCCCATTTCGATTCCTAAAACCATTCCTCCACAAGTTCCAAGATAACCTCCTCCGCACCGAACAAAGTCTCTAATGCTGTCCATATCCTCTTGGCTTAGGTATTTTCCATATGGGCCTCCTCCAGGAAAAGTGATAACGTTGTATTCAGATAAGTTTCCTTGGTTCAAGTTTTCTTCGCGCACTATTCCTAAATTGAAGCCAGCTTCTTCAAGCGGATGTAAGTGTTCAAGGCAACCACCAGTCACACCGCTGCCATAGTATACTGCCACCTTCGCTTGGTTCAATGGGTAAGCGCGCGCTTCTATGTTACTGCGAATGTTTAGGATAGAGACATTAAGCTCTGCAGAAAGCTCTTCAACGTACTGTGGAAAAACAGTTGAACATAGAATGTTATCACATGACACGCTCTGATGAAAAGGAATGATGAAGTCTCCGCTGGCAAAGTTATACTCCGTTCCGTCAACTGATATGTGCAGCGGCTCTGCGAGCCAGTACACGCTCACATTAAGGTGCAGAAGCGTATTAACTAGCTTAACTGTGTTTATCCAATTGGACTGCGAATCGGTTTGCGTTGAAATAATATAGATTGATGGCTTTTTAGTCTCAACCGCCGTTAAACGAATTGAGGCAAGAATAACTGCCAAAACAAGCAGCAAGACGACAATCTTCCAGACACCAAACTTTCTTAACTTTTGCATAAGTAAATACCTGTAGCTCTGGTTATGAAAAAGTATTGCATGAGAGTATTTAAGCCGTCACTTAATCTCGCAGATTGCGCCTGTTATCTATTTTGAGCTGCGCCTCTATCAACGTAAACTTTATATCCAGACAGTAGAACATTTCTTGCTCTTGTGGTTAACTGTGACTACCTCAAAAGTTATTTCTTTTGAAAATGCGGCATACTGTGGGTTCGGATGCAACCACAGACATAACTAAAATTAGACGACAGTTAACCTTTAATTTGTCGTTATTTCGTTTATTGTTGTCGTCGATTGGATGTAAAAGTGAAAGAGGAAAACTGGATGAATGAAACTCGAAGATTCAGCGACTCACAGAGGCACATAGAAGATAGTATAATAAAGGAGATTTAGGAAAAATGCACAAAAAACTATTGCTTCCTGGACCTACAGAAGTAAGCCAAGAAATACTCCGCGAGCAAGCACACTCTCTTATAGGTCACAGAGGCAAAGAGTTCTCACAATTCTACTCTGGAATCACAGAAAAACTAACAAAGTTCTTTGAATTACCAGCAGACTGCAAACCAACGGTCACGACAGCTTCAGGTGCTCTATGGTTTGACATCGTAGGTAGAAGCATCGTGAAAAACAAAGCCCTCGTCTGCGTCAACGGTGCATTCTCCGAGCGCTTCGGCGCAGCCATCCGTGCATGCGGCAAACAAGCCGATTTTCTCGAAGTTGAATGGGGCAAAGTGGTCAAACCCGACGCAATCGCTGAAAAACTTGAAACAGGCGAATACGACACTGTAACCGTTTGCCACAATGAATCCTCAACGGGCGCACGAACCCCAATCCGCGAAATCGGTAAACTCGTACGCCGAGACTACCCAGATGTGATGCTGGCAATTGACAGCGTTTCAGCCATGGCAGGTGACAAAACCTTACCTGCGGAAATAGGCTGCGACGTAATCTTTGCTTCAACTCAGAAATGCTTTGCGTTGCCTCCAGGTTTAGCCGTTGCGCTTGTAAGCGACCGTGCAATAGAAAGAGCGCAGCAAGTTCCAAACAGAGGTGCCTACACTGATCTCGTAGAAATTTTTGAGTTTGAAAAGAAGCATCAAACACCATCCACACCGAACATTTCGCTGTTTTATGCGTTGAACAAGCGCATGGACTTGTTGCTGGAGGAAACTTACGACAAAGTTTACCAGCGACACAAGGACATGGCAGAATACACGCAAACGTGGGCGAAGAGGCATTTTGAACTGTTTCCCGAGCAGGGCTACGAGTCAATTACGGTAAGCTGTGTCAAGAATACCTCTGGACAAAGCGTGAAGGAGTTGAACGAAAAGCTGGCGGAAAAAGGCTTTGTTATAGGAAACGGTTATGGCAAACTGGCTGAAAAAACCTTCCGTATCGGACACATGGGTGAATGGAACGTTTCTGGAATCAAGCAGGTTCTTGCTTTGATCGATGAAATTTGGGAGCTGTAGAATTGAAAAATAAAAGTTTATCAAAAACTGCGAGCTGAAACTGCTTGGTTGACATCAAACCCTTCAAAGCCATACGATACACTAAAAAAGCTGGCAACCCAACGAATCTGATTACTCAGCCTTACGACAAAATAACTTCTGCGCTGCAAAGAGAGTACTATGAAAAATCAGCTTACAATTATTGCCGCCTGATTTTGCCAATAGAAAACAACAAGTATGAAGTAGCGCAGCAGCGAATTCAAAAGTGGCTAAACGAAGGGATATTAGCCAAAGACGAAAAGCCAGCAGTTTTCGTTTCTAAACAAGAATTCAAGTTGAATGGAAGAAAATGCACTCGTACGGGGTTAATCGCTGCTATGCGTCTTTATGCTTATGGTGAAAACACGATTTTTCCGCATGAAGTTACGTATAAAGAACCGAAAACCGATCGATTGAATATGCTGCGTGCAGTTCAGAAAGACCTTGAACCTGTTTTTCTAATATATTCAGACCCTGAGAACGTCACTGTCACCTTTTTCGCGGAAACCACGAAAGCAAAACCTACGGTAGAAGTTGAAGATTCCTTCGGTGTGAAACACTCGATTTGGAGAGTAACTGACTCGCAAAAGTTGAAGCTCGTGCAAAAAGCTATGGAAAACAAGAGGCTGGTAATTACTGATGGGCATCACAGATACGAAAGTGCTGTCGCTTACAGAGATGAAAGACGCGAAAAGGGAAAGTGGACAAAAGATTCAGCTTTCAATTTTCACATGTGCTACATGGTTCCCGTTCAAGATGAAGGGCTTGTTGTTTTGCCCACTCACAGGCTTCTGATAGACTTCAATCTAACCAACGACACTTTAACGGCGCTCAAACGGTTCTTCACGGTTTCAGAAATCACCCCAACAGTTGAAGCTTTGGACAGTTTCTTGAAAAATCACAAAAGCGAGCATGCCTTCTGCATTTACGCTGGCACAAAAGCATATAGCTTGCTTTTGAAGGATGAGAAAAATGCTTCTGGACTTGTAAACGCGTGTTGTCCTAAGGAAACGTGTCTTCTGGACGTAGTGATATTGCGGGATGTAGTTTTCAAGTACGCAATGAAAGTTGGCGAGTTAAAAATGGATGAGCACATACTCTACGCGGAATCGACGCGAAGTGCCTTGGAAAAAGTTGACAGCGGGCAAGCTAAACTGGCTTTCTTAGTTAATCCAGTGAGTCCAGAAATTGTTTGGCAAATAGCGCAGAAAAATTGGAGATTGCCTGAAAAATCCACGGATTTTTACCCGAAACCAGTTTCCGGCTTAACTATGATGGATATTTCCTCCGAAGAAAGACTTTAGTTACAGTTCTGTTGCGTGTTTTTCTTTTTGGTTTGTGGAGAATTTACTTTTAGTTGTCTACAGGATTCATTTTTATAGAAACCATTATAAACACTAACTTAGAAACCAGAAAGCTAAATTCACTTGGAAATGAGGTATTTGAGTGAGTGAAAGTGAAACTGTTGTTGTTAAAGAAAGTGCAGTGAAAAAATACGTTGCTGAACTGATTGGAACCTTTGTGTTGGTGTTAATGGGTTGTGGAAGCGCAGTGTTTCTGGGTGTTTCAGATGTGGCGGGTGTCGTTGCGGTATCATTTGCTTTCGGTATTGCCGTGCTTGCTATGGTCTATGCGATAGGTGGGATTTCTGGTTGTCACATAAACCCTGCTGTTTCCATATCAATGCTGGCTGTGGGTAAAATCGGTGTGAAGGACACTGTTATCTATATTGTAGCGCAGTGTGTAGGCGCAATACTTGGGGCTGCAACGTTGTACGGGATTGCCAGTGGAAGCCCTATTTACAATTTAGCTACAAGTGGTTTGGGTCAAAACGGGTATGCTGAAATGTCTCCTCTAAGTGTCTCTATGGTGTCTGCTTTTGTCGCTGAGGTTGTGTTGACGTTCATTTTCGTTTTGGTTATTCACGGTGCGACAAGCGATAAAGTTCCTAAAGGCTTTGCGGGGATACCTATTGGGTTCAGTTTGGTGATGATTCATCTTGTGGGAATATTGATAACAGGTACTTCGGTGAATCCAGCTAGAAGTTTAGGTCCAGCAGTTATTGTAGGTGGTGTTGCGCTTAGCCAGCTTTGGCTTTTTTGGTTGGCTCCTATAATTGGTGGGCTTCTGGCAGCGGTTGTTTGGAAGGTACTGCAGTAGTAATCAGCAAAATAAGTTTGGGCTCTTGTGTGTTGAGCCTTTTTTTGTTTTTTGGGCAGGTTACTTTATGAATTTGGTTTTGCGTCTTTTGAATTTTTTCTTGCATGCTACACTGCAAAAATGGTAGGTTTCGCCGTCGTATGTGATTTTGTATTTGGCTGTGTTTTCGTCTAGAACCATGCCGCAAACTGGATCTCTGTACATTTTCTTTTGCTTTAACCTCTCGTGGAAGATATGGTTTCTGCCTATTATGGTTAGTGGTTGAGTGAGCTGGAAAGCGTGTTGCGGTCGCCTCTAGTGCTTGGAGCTGCTACCCCCTCCCTTTTAAATAGGCTGCGAGAAGCGGGTAGACCCTCTACTGGTTTCTGCATTGAATCTCTATTAGGCGGCAAATATGATGGTTTTCCTGTGCATTGGGCTTTCTCAGAATAGCCCCTGAGCAAGAAACTGCTATGCCTCTCTGGCTCCTCACCTCCGCACATCGGTTTTTATGCGTCTCCCGCAAAAGAAACCACGACGAAACCCACCCTTAAGAACCCTCACGAAATTCACCAATTCACCAAGAAATTTACAAATTTTGACAAACTTATGGTGAATTTTTAAGAAAAAGTTTTAACTGAAAAGCACTGGTAAATGTATTTATTATGGATAAGCCTGCGTTGGAGAAAATCCAGAAGCTTCTTGAAAAATACGCTGAAGTTGAAAAGGAAGGAAGAGTTAGCAAGTATAATGAAGAGATGACTAAGAAGGATTTCATTCTTCCTTTGTTTGATGCTTT
>CAZUHG010000003.1:0-41048 GCA_964620515.1 uncultured Candidatus Bathyarchaeia archaeon | reverse complement strand
TCCTTACTTTCTAACGCTACATAAATGCTCGGGGAAATAGAATGAAGAAAAAAGCATTGTTAATTGCACTTTCAGTACTTCTATTGGCTGCAATGATAGCTCCGGCGATGGCGCAAAAAATGGACACTGGTGTCAAAGTAGGTGACTGGTTTAAATACAAAGCTAAAATCACTTTATGGGAAAGTAGCGACCCATTTCTTCCAGATGGTTATATGGGTCCCTTAACCTTGGCCGACAATAATACAGATGCTATATGGTATAATGTTACGGATATAACGCCTGGTGATGGTGGTGACAACGTAACCTTCACAGTCCAATCTAACTGGAAAAACGGGACTGTAACAACCGCGACCGTAGTAGAAAACGTATCCACTGCGAACCAGAACATATTTATTATCGGCGCCAATCTGACAGCACCTGCCATGGTAAGCGCTAATTATTCTTTCTTTGGGATGATGGATTATCCAGCGCGGTACCTAAATTCGACATTCAATTTTACAAATCCTGAATCAACAAGACCAACAAATAGACTTGAATATACTATTGACATCTTTGGCAGTCCTTATGACTACGTTATGCTCTGGGACAGAGCAACTGGAATGCGTCTTTATTACGAAAACCACGGAGAGGTATCTGGATTTGGAACACCATACAACTACACTGTTGTATGGGAGCTAGAAGACTCAAGCTATCCCGGATTATTAATACCTGACCTTACAGGACCAATACTGCTGTTTACGTTAATGGCAATTACAGTTCCAATAGTCCTACTGCACAGACGGAAAAAACTGCTCATCTAAACTATTTCTTTCCCTTTTTCTTTTTTTGTTAAATTTTTAGTCCCTTAATCATCATATTTGGCGACTAGTGGTTGATTGCAGAAAACCTATAGGGGAGGTCACTATTGGCGCTTTCCGCAGCCATTAACATGTTGAAACACAGGTAGCCTATTTAAAAGGGAGGGGGGTAGCGTCTCCGAGCGTAACAGTTCTTAATTGTTAGATTTCGAATTTTTCTATGATTTTTCTTTCTTCTTTTCCAGTTATCTCCGCTATAACATGGAAGTATTCTTGGAGTTTTGAAGTTTCGATTCTGGGCTTCAGTAACTCGTCGATTTGGAAAACGCCTGCAGAGTTGCTCATCGTTATTTTTATGGTAATCGGCTTTTCGGCACCCTCTAGGATCTCCACTTTTTCGATGGAAAGCGCGGAAACCGCGTGAATATCTACCTTTCCCGACTTGAAAGGAATCCTCGCTCTTCCCGCTTCCATATCCAAAGCATCAGCAATGCTGACTATGCCAGCTTCCACAGTTAAAGGCTTGTTAGGCTGCTCATGAGACACCACCGCATGCAACACTTCACTGCTGATTATTGCACGCTCCTCTTCCGAGTATATGGGTGTCAAACACTTCTCAATAAATTCCAAAGCGAGAAGCACACTGTACTTTTCATGGTCATGCCTTGTGACCACCATGCCTAAGTCGTGAAAAATCGCGCCGAGAACCACCACAACTTCCGCATCCTCGTTTCCCATGCCATAATACCTGACTATGCTAGGCTTAACTTGCTTATCTATGAGTATGCGCAGCAGTTTAAGCGCCATGTTAGCCACGATTTTCACGTGCGTAGGACCATGATCCGTGTAGCCCATGCGATCAATAGCCATTACATTCGCGCATTTCCAGTAACTCTGCAATTTCACGTCTTCTTTTACCTTATCCATAACCTGCTTCAGTTTGGCGTTATTTCGAAACGGGATGTTGAAAACGTACGACACTTAAATCAACCTCACTGTACATGCATTATAGTTCTGCATGAAAATTTAAACTTAGCCAACCAAACGCCACCGAAACGCTTCAAACTAACAACCTGACTCTTCAGTCCAGCGTTTCTACACAAACATGCTTTTAAGGAAGCTAATCAATTCTTTTTTTCAAACGAAACCATGAGGTCTGCGTGTGGGTAAAAAGAAAGTGTTAAGCGAAGGCGCAATCAACGAGTTGGTTTACCCTTCGCAAGGCGAAGTTTTAGGCGTAGTAGTGAAACTGCTCGGTTTCGACAGAATCCTAGTTAAGTGCCAAGACGGCAAAGAACGCCTCTGCCGAATCCGCGGAAAAATGAAAAGACGCGTTTGGATCCGAGAAGGCGACATCGTAATCGTTTCGCCATGGGATTTTCAAAGCGACAAACGCGGTGATGTAACATGGCGTTACACGCATGCGCAAGCTGAGAATCTTCGCAGAAAAGGCGTCCTGAAAATGTGATGCTGCTTATTCATCCAATCGGCAACCTTTTTACGTTTCAGCTTTTCTAATCCGTTTTTCGGTTGGGCACCCATCGAGCCTTGTCCCATTGAGATTTGCCAACTCTTTTAATGGGTTTTTCTCCCTGATAGCCACAGGCATAACATTTTCCATCATGTACCGAAACCACGTCGCCGCAGCTTGGACAGCGATACTTTTCAGCTTGACTTTTAAGGAATTCATCCATACCTTTTTCTTTGATCATTTTTTGGTTTTCAACCATGCTCATGCCGTAACGTGCGCTGTAATGCTCGTCTATTTTGGCTAATTTTTCGCAGGGCATATCTGAGCATTCATAGCAGAAGCGGATTTGCTTTTTTCTTAGTTTTTCGCAGTCTCTTTTAATGAACGCACAGTTTTTGTTACGCACTACACAGCCTGTGCAATGGGATACTTCGCCTTTCTTGTATGGGACACCTCTGGAGTAGGCAAGGTAGGCTTTGCAGATTCCACAGTTCATTCCGCAAGGCGCAATTAAGTCAGGGTTCAAGTTTTTTCCAGTTTCCATTTAGACCGCTTCGTTTTTTCCATGAAGTAACTGTGGTTAAGTGGTTTTAAATACTTCGCAAGGAATAGCATGGTGAACACGCATGTCGAGAAGAGTTCAGAAAAAGCTTGCACATAAAGAAGAAACAGTTGAAAGAAGAGATAAAATGCTTGTGCATGACTTCTCGTCTGAAAGAGCCACGTTAGAAGAGGTTTTCGACCAAGCCACACGCCTAGTCATCTACCAGTTCTTGAACAGTGGCGTTTTATACGAACTTCACGGTGTCGTGAACGCTGGCAAAGAAGCCAGAATCTACTGGGGCAAGAACAAGGAAGACAAAGATTTAGCCGTCAAAATCTACTTAACTGCTTCTGCCGAATTCCGCAAAGGCATGTTCAAGTATATTGAGGGTGATTACAGGTTCAAAGGCGTCAAACACGATACGCGATCACTGATTTTTGCTTGGGCTCAAAAAGAATTCAGGAATTTGGAGCAGGCTTCCCGAGCGAAGGTGCGAGTGCCCAAACCCGTTGCAGTGAGAAATAACGTGTTGGTGATGGAGTTCATCGGGGAAAACGGCGTTCATGCACCGTCATTGAAGGAGCAAGAGCCAAGTGACCCTGAGAAGGTTTACGAGGTTTTGCTGACTTATGTTGAGCGGCTTTACAGAAAAGCGGACCTTGTGCATGGCGATTTAAGCGAGTACAACGTTATGATGTGGAAGGGTAAACCTGTGATTTTTGATGTGGCGCAGGCTGTTCCCACTTCGCATCCGATGGCTGAATTCTTTTTGCGCAGGGACTTGGCGAACGTAAATAGGTTCTTTAGTCGGTTAGGTGTTAAAGTTTTTTCAGTTGATGAAGTTTACAAGAAGGTTGTTGGTTAAGAATGTCGAAGCCGAACATGTTTGTTAGGATTCCCAAGGAGCGAGTTGGCGTTTTGGTGGGTCCTGACGGGAAAGTGAAGCAGAGTATTGAAGATAAGTTTATGGTTAAGCTTGACGTTGAAAGCGAATCTGGCGGCGTAACAGTTGTGCTCTCAGAAAAAGCGAATGACCCTTCTTTGCTTTTCAGAGCTAAGGATGTTGTGACTGCCATTGGCAGGGGTTTTTCGCCTGAACACGCGTTTCGCTTACTTCGCAACGACGATGCCATTTTTGACCTCATTGATTTCCGCATCATTTTCGGTCGTTCTGAATCAGACATCAAACGCGTTAAAGGCAGAATCATCGGGGCAAACGGCAAAACACGCAACCTGATCGAGGAGTTAACTGAGGCAAGCGTAGCTGTTTACGGACACACAGTTGGCTTCATCGGCACTTTCGAGCAGGTTGACACCGCAAGAAACGCCGTGCAAATGCTCATCAACGGAAGCCAACACCACACAGTTTACAAGTATCTACAACGAAAACGCAGCGAACTCAAAAAACAAAAACTGGAACTATGGGAGAAACCCGAAGAAGAAAGATAAGCTGGAAAAGCATGTATAAAGGAACTATGTCTGGCTTAAGCGTGTTGGGTTGTTGCAAGGTTGTCCTTTTTCTGTTGCAAATAATGCTGATTAACGTGGCAGAAGAAGATTTCACAAAATTTATCTACTGCATAGGCTTATTATGTATTAGGAGCCCTCCAGACTTGAGGGCGATTAGCTCAAGTTATTATTGGAGTGGGGAAGAGTGAGAGCTCGCCAAATCGCCGTAGTTGCATTAGTGTTTTTGATGTTATTCCCTATTGTTTCAAATATTCCGAGAAGCGTTAAGGCGTCTTATGACCTTTCACAAGTGGCTTACTACGACCGAGTGAAACAGGTTCTTGGCATCAGCGAAGAACAAGAAGAAATGATGAAAGAGTACGGATTCAGTATAGCTGAAATGAATCCGGAAGGTATCACCGAACAACGAGAAATGATGGAAAAAAACGGCATGATCAGTGAAGGCTTTATAGGTGGTTTTGAGGATTTCTATTGTGAAAAAGTTTATCGCCCCGACTTGCCAGTGTTCGTCACCACCGACTCGATACTGCACCTTTTCCACGTAGTTTTTGACTGCTCTCTGAGAATGGTTGAGTACCAAACGTTTTATCCAATGATTTTCAACGTTACCCAATACGCTTTCACCGAATCATTAAGCGATTATAACTCGATTCCGCACAATGACTCCGTGAAGTATTGGGCAGTAAGAAACGCAACGGTGTACTTCGCAGTCGCGATGTCACTGATTAGTGGCAAAAACGCAGCAGTGCCTGGCGACCTCGCGATGGATGTGAACTTTTATTTAAACGAAATATACGCAGAGGAGCCTCGATTTGTTACGGCTGGGAGTTGGCAGTATCCAGGAGACAGTGCAGATGTGAAATATGATTTCACTCAGTTTACAGTTAGAGGACACTACGTAGGCATACCCCGACTTGAGCAGTATTTCCGCACGATGATGTGGTATGGCAACTTTCCGATTTGTGTCCCTCGCAACGACGAAACCTACAGTTGGGGCTTGAGTCACATAGACGACGCAGCAGCCGTTTATGCGCGAGACATCCTCAAACAAAATCCACTTTACTTTGACAAATGGATGATGCTGTACAACGTTACAAGCGCACTTGTAGGGGAAAGCGACTCGATAAACCCGCTTAATCTCGAAACAGCGCTTCACAATGCTTTCGGCGACAGCGACCAGTACCTCGTTTTGGTGGCGGCGCCAGGCGGACTGGCAACGCTCAGAAATGAACTGACCAAACCAGAATACGCGCAAAAGATACTGGGGCAAGCATTGGTTGCGTCGGGTTACGCCCCAGTTAGGTATCCAATAGTTTTTCAGTTTATGGGGCAACGATACGTGCCTGACTCGTTCATGTTCCAGATGTTATGCTGGGACAAAGTTGGGTACGGCCCTAGCGGCAGACGTATAATGCCTAAAGGTTTGGATGTGTTCGCCGTTTTAGGCTCTGAACGCGCCTATGACCTGCTAGTTCCAGATTTCGGTTACGCAAACTATACTGAGAATTTGGCGACGCTGACGAGCACATTCGAGAACCTGACAGAAGAAGAATGGACGCACTCTTCGTATATGACGTGGATGCATTCTTTGCAGAGTCTAATAGATGTGGAATACGACGCCAGTTACCCCGATTTCATGAGAAGCAGCGCTTGGCAAGACGAGAAACTCAACACCGCGTCTGGAAGCTGGGCTCAGCTTAGGCATGACACGTTGTTGTACGCAAAACAAACGTACATACCAGTCTTGATTTGCAGTTATCCTGAAGCATTCGTCGAACCCAACCCCACTTTTTATTCCAGAATGCAGGAACTGAGTGAAAAAACGATTGAAGCATTCAGCATGTTGCCCACCAACAGCGCGGCGCCAATAATCCCGTATTACTCAGAAACAATAGTTATGGATTCGCTGGAAACAATAAAAAACGTCACCCAAAAACTCGAAACAATATCTACTAAAGAGTTAGCGAAGCAGCCGCTGACAAGTGAAGAAACCGATTTCATAAAGCAAATAGCATATACGGTTGAGGGTTGCGGCGAAAACGTCGTGGGCTGGTATATTGACACAATCCAAGACATTGCGCAGGCAGCTAACTACACTCAATTGCTGGATGTTCCAGTGATAGCTGATGTGGCGACGTTTCCGCCAGGCGACCAAGACTACCTGCCTCAAATACTGCATGTCGGAGTGGGCTACGTGAACGCGCTGGTGGTCCTGTATCCGCTGCCCAATGGCACACTGGTGGCAGCCGTAGGCCCAGTCTTCTCATACTACGAGTTTCCTCTAATAGGAACACAACGCCTAAACGACAATGAATGGAAAACCATGCTTACATGGGACAATCGCAGCGAATACATGCCAGCGTGGATTAAAGATGGACCAATATCGCCGTATCCAACGCCAGAATTCACAGCAGTAGTCATGATAGTAGCGACAGCAGTAGCCACTGCAGCCATAGCCTTAACGAGGATACGCAGAACAAAGAAAACGCGTTTTCAAAGCAGCCTCCCCCAGTAGACCGCGACTTAATTCTCGTAATAACTGTCTTTGCTTATTCCTGTTCCGCATCGGAGCGCAAATCGAAAGCTGGATATTTCGGGTATCGTAATATTTTCACGTTCGAACTAATTTCTAAATAGTATCTCAAGAAAGCATACAGTGGGTGTGAACTTGTTCTCCAGTGTAAAAGCGCTATTTGCTAAAAGAAGACCACAATCCATGAGACAACTTGAATCAGTTTTGAGTAAAAATCAGAAGACACCTCCAAGCTACTGCAAATTTAAGAACATCTGCCCTTACTTCACTCCCGAGAACTATACGTGCGCTAACGATGGCGGCTCACACTGCGGAAAATACCGGAAACTTGAAACAGAAAAAATTAAAGAACAGAAACTGTGACGGCGGTTAAACAAAAACTCTAAAATGCGTTTGACCCAGCTTCGAACTTCTTCGACTGAAATCTTGCCTTTTCCCATGTAAACCATCAACAAAATTCATTGTTTGCCCTTTTTCGACTTCTCGAAGTGCAGCTCAATTTACCCAAACTACATGCTGTCTCATCGGAACTCGTGGTTGCTGCCCGTCACGGCACCTTAAGCTTTCCCAAGAAACGCTGTTGCAACTTGGCAAGTTTCGGTGTGATGACCTGCTGGCAGTACGGCTGATTCGAATGCCGCTTGTAGAAATCTTTATGATAAGTTTCAGCAACGTAAAAAGCCTTGAACGGCACTACCTGCGTAACAATTGGCGCATCCCAAATTCCCTCTTCGTTCAGCTCCGCAATAACGTTCTCAGCCGTGACTTTTTGCTCTTCATTGTGGTAAAATATCACTGAACGATATTGAGCACCCACGTCTGGGCCTTGGCGGTTCAGCGTGGTCGGGTCGTGTGTCGCAAAAAATATTTTGAGAAGTTCTTTGAAAGAGGTGACACAGGGATCAAAAGTTACCTGCACAGCCTCTGCGTGACCAGTGGTTCCTGTTGAAACTTGCTCATACGTGGGATTCGCCACTGAGCCTCCTGAATAGCCAGGCTCAACTTTCTCCACGCCCTTCACTACCCTGAAGACTGCTTCGGTGCACCAAAAGCAGCCGCCGGCGAGGGTGGCAAATTCCTGCGCCTTGTTTTTCACGGGTTCCAACTTCATAAAAATCCATCCCTCTTACTCTAAGCTTACATGAATACGCACAGCGCCTTAATTATTTTGCCGCAGCCTTCTTGTTGCATGGTTTCAGGCAGTCACGAAACAATGTACACTGTCAGCGGAATGTTTTTACTTGCCAGAGCTGTTTTAGCCGTTGTTGGCAAGGACATGACCGCGCTGGGACTATTGCTACCTGAAACGGGAAGCGAGACTGAAGCATGCTGCAAAAGATTAAGGTAACGCCCTTAGCGGCCGAAAGCTTCGGCGTCCGGTCCATGTGCACGTTGGTTGAAACGCCTGACGTTAGAGTACTATTGGACGCTGGCGTCTCGCTTTGCCCGTACCGGTTCGGTTTGCCGCCGCACCCCACTGAATTCGAAACGATCAGTACGCTTAGAAGGCGCATCGCAGAAACCGCCGAAACAGTGAAAGTGGTCACGATTAGCCATTACCATTTTGACCATCACACGCCTTCCTATGAAGATTGGCTTGTCAACTGGACAGAAGCGAACGAAACCGCACGGCAGATTTACCAAGACAAGAAAGTGTTAATGAAGAACCCTAGAGAGAAAATCAACGCCAGCCAAAGACAGCGAGCGTGGCTTTTCCAGAAAACAGCGGGCAAACATGCAGCGATATTGGAACCTGCAGACGGCAAGACATTTACTTTTGGGAACAATACTGTGATGCGTTTTTCAGAAGCCGTTTCTCATGGACCTGACAATTCCATGCTCGGCTGGGTTGTAATGGCGCTAATCGAATATGAAGGTGAACGGTTCATGTTCGCGCCCGATGTGCAAGGCCCCATGTCCACGCGCACGCTTGAACTGATCAAATCAGCAAACCCTCACGTGATCATGATAGGTGGACCACCGTTTTATCTTGGTGGCTTCAGAGTTAGCGAAGCTCAGTTGCAATTAGGCCTCAAAAACTTGATAAGCGTCGCCGAAACGGTGCCCTTAACCATTTTGGAACATCACGCGTTAAGAGACGAGCAGTGGCAGCAGAGAACTGAACAAGTTTACAATTCGGCTCTTAATACAGGGCACATTGTAATGACAGCAGCTGAATTTGCTGGTGAAAAAAACCAGTTTCTGGAATCCAAACGAAAACAGCTTTACCTTGATGCGCCACCCACAAAAGAATTTGAGAAGTGGATGCACGAAGGTTTAACAAAGAAGGGGGGCACTAAACCTCCAATATAGGGTAAGAGTTTTTAGGGTATGTTCAACCTATACATAAGGTAAGTGGGCTAACTTTCGGCATATAGCCCAATTGTGATAACAGGATAATTCATGATGTCCACTGGCGCTACTGAAAATTTAACAAGTGAACATAATGTGAATTTTAAATTCATATCCTCACGTCATAAGTTAGTTAAATATCTATAGCCTATTTCTGAGCATCGCTATTGGAGGAAAATACGTGAAACAACAAGTCCCAATTAAAGCTAGGAAAGAGTTAGAAACGAAAATGGCCACAGTTTTCGGCGAAAAAATCAAGAATCTCTCGACAGAATTGCAACGAATATTGCTAGACGACATGGTCACCGCCTTCGAAAATAGACTAAACGTGTTAAACCATGCATGCACAAAAAGCGGCAGCAAGGCAGCGCGATGAAGAAAAATACTTAGTATGGATACATAAAAGCTTTATATAAAAAACAAACAATATGGCAAAAAAGAGGTCTATGTATGAGACGTTCCAAACTCGAAATGTATGTAGACATCCTGAAGGTATTGGCTCATCGAGGTCCACTAAAGTTAACTCATGTCATGTATAAGGCTAACGTTAATTGTAGTGTACTTAAGGAATATCTGGATTTCCTGATGAAACAAGGGTTGGTGGAAGAGAGAACCATCGGAAAACGCCGAGTGGTTTACGCAATCACCCAAAGGGGCATAACAGTACTCAAATATTTCAGAGAACTGAAACAAGTGCTGCCTATCGTAGAAGAAGCCAGAAACCAAGCGCTAACCCCCTACTAAACCCTCTCCTTTTCTGCATAATCTTTCAGTTTTCTATGCTTGATATCTAAAGCTGAAGGATCTTTGTTTTCTTGATATTATTTGTTCTTGTTAAGATATTGTGGCTCTGTTCCTGTTTGCGTTGATGGCGTTTAACTGTTTGTTGTAAGTAGTGGCTGTAACTTTTATGAATAATTACCAGTGTTTCGTAAGACTTAATAAACACTGTACGATAGTTCTACAGTAGTACAAGTAAACAATACTCGGGGAAAGCATGTGACAAAAGAAGAAATTATGAGCAAAAAACCCTTACACATACTCGAAAAAATAAAAGAAAACCTCGAGAAGCTCAACGAAAAAATGGAAGTCATGATAGAACTACAAAAACACGGCAAAAAAGAAACACAAACTCTCCCCGATGCATCCTTAGATGTAATGACTTTACTCTCAATGCCTGATCACCTCAGAAAGACAGCCATGACCATCTGCAGATGCGGACGGGCAACCGCAGAAGAAATTGCCCATCAGACAACCAGAGCCCGAGCTGTAGAAAGCGCATATCTAAATCAGCTTGTCATTATGGGCTACCTCAAAAAAGAGCGAAAAGGAAGAAAGGCTTACTTCTATGCTGATAGAGACAGCCAAGGGTGAAAACAAAAATGGGCAAAATCATAGCAGTGCACTCATATAAGGGTGGAACCGGAAAAACTCTTCTTTCCGTGAATTTGGCAGCCACCTTCGCCAAGCGCGGAAAGAAAGTTTGCCTCTTCGATCTTGATTTTCGAGCGCCGAGCCTATTCGCCATACTTAAAGTGGATAACTCGGAATGTTGGTTGAACGATTATCTGAACGGCGTATGCGACATCAACAAAGTCCTTATAGATTTGAGCAGCAAAATCCCCGGCGGCGGCAAATTTGTCGTCGGTCTCGCGAACCCATCAACCGAGGCGATTAGGGACATTTCTGCAAAGGACAGAAAATGGGAAATGCGCGCACTGGGAAGACTGCTATCTTTGAGAAACACGCTGTTAAACAACAAAGAATTCGATTATCTGATATTCGACACAAGCCCAGGGCTCCAATATTCATCGATAAACGCCATAGTAACTGCTGACTTCGTAGTAGTGGCAACAACTGGTGATAGGTCCGATGTGAATGGAACACGGCGCATGCTTCAAGAACTTTACAATCTGTTTGAAAAGAAAACAGGCTTAGTCCTCAACAAAGTTCTTGATTCTGCCGCAAAATCGAAGAAAGATGAAATGCAGGACAAGGTCAAAACCATATATCATGTCCCGCTGTTAGGACTGGTGCCGTGTTTCTGCGAGATTTTAAGAGCAGAAGGAAACTTCATATTCGTGCAGGACAAACAAGATCATCCCTTCACTAAGATCTTGGATGAAATGGCTAGAAAAATCGATGCCAACGAAGTTAACTAGCTGCGTCTACCATCTTTTTTTGTAAGTTCGTATACAAAAGCATCAACGAAACTCAATGCAAACGCTTATAGAAAGCATAAGCATTGTTAAAAGTTGCACGAGCGGAGAAAAAACTTGGGCAGATCAGCGATTATTCTAGCTGGAGACGTTTCCAGCAAGTTCGAGCAGGACAAAGGATTTCTGGAACTTGCTAATAAGCCCCTGATAAAGCATGTCGTGGACGCGGTTGATTCAGTTGTTGATGAAACAATAGTTGTGACTAATTCTCAAGAACAAGCCACGAAACACGCTAAGCTCATGACTGCAGAAGTGAAGTTCGCTGTTGCCATGGGCAAGTTGAGAAGCTCCTTGATAAGTGCTTTAACAGGTTTTAGTGCTGCTCAAAACAAATACTCGTTACTTCTGCCCTCCGGAACTCCGTTTGTTTCGAAAGAAGTTATTTCGCTGCTCTTTGAGCTATGCATAAACAAGTCGGCGGTAATTCCACGGTGGCCCAACTGCCAGATCGAGCCGTTGCATGCAGTTTACCAAACAAAGCTGGCGTTAGAGGCTGCGAAAGCGGCTGTGGTTGAAGAAAAATTGAACGTGCACGCCATGATTGAAAAGCTTCGAGGAGTACGCTATGTTTCCACGCTGGTCATTCAACAGTTGGATCCGGATTTTCGTACGTTCTTTAACGTAAATACTCCTGTAGATCTGAAGCGGGCGATGGTTATGGTTAAACCGAGAAAACGTAAGTGATGCCTACAGGGTATTCGTAGGAATGATGCGTTTGTTTGAAATTTTGGCGCGGTTAGTACATTTGTTTACGAATACTGTTAAAAACTAGAAGCACTAAAGCTGGTTACAGGCGGAGAATGATGCAGCCAGCATTTAAGAGAGCATTAATCGCATTCGTGTTAGCTTCAATCGTTTTAGGCTCTTTTGCGGCTTTGTTACAACAACAGAAGAGCTTCACTTGCAGTTTTCCCTCTACACGGTCTTGCTTGGTCCAAGTTTCCTCGGGAATTCTCAGCTTGCGAGCCGTTACAACTGACCCATACTGCTTGCTGGCTGTGCCCACTTCCTTCAGCATTAACTTTGCTAATAGCCACGCGCCTTTTAGCAACGGTACGCGCACACAAATCTACAATTACATTGAAGGCAATCCTGGCGTTCAGTTTAGAGGCGTCTGTGCAGGTCTAAGCATTCCAGTTGGCTTGGCGCAGTACCACTTGGGCGTTCTCATTAAATCAGGGCTTGTGTCGTTTATTCGTGATGGACGCTACAAACGGTTCTTCCCGTCTAAGAAATTCTCGCGGAAAGAGATGCTGACGATTTCCCTGCTACGGCACAAAACAGCCCGAAAAATCTTGGAAGCACTGCTGAACAAGAAGCAGTTGTCGCACGGCGAATTAGCGGGTGAGATCTCAATAACGTCGCAGGCGTTGACGTGGCAGATGAAACGCGTAGGAAAGACAGCGTTCGTTATGCAAACAAACGAGGGCTTAAGGACTATTTACTCGTTGGACGCGAATTCAGCGCCGAAGCTGATGCAATACTTGACGCTTGTAAGCGAAAAACCGTGAACAGAATCAGCGCTTTTTTCTAGCCTTACTAATTGCATATGCCACAGCTGGAGCGCTAGCCATAAAACAGACGGCTCGCAAGACTCCAAACTGCCATGGGGCTCCTCTGTCAACCAACGCGCTTACACTTAATGTGCTTTGACTGAAGGAGTAGATTTGATAGAACACCCAGCTAGACACTATAGTGATTACTGCGGCAAAACTCGTTGAGTAAACAACGTTTGCCTTTACGCTCTTAGAGAAGTAATGCCTGTAATACACCGTAAACAGGACAACGCCGAAAACCATTCCAAAAAAGCTGACCATAAACATGCTTGCCAACTGAAGCAGGGAAGAGCTTTCATATGCGCTCTGAACCGACATGAGGATGTCAATGGTCACTGGAACGCTGAACGTGAACGCAAATAGAAACGCTAACAGTACACTTTTCACGATTGTTTCGTTTAGCCACTTCTCAATTTCAGTGCGCACCGTGACGCTTGACCTGTGCCGCTCCCGCTCAACCCTTTGAAAAAGCTCCGTTCCAGCTTGACCCACCTCAGAAAGGCGGTACTTGCCTCTTTTAGACTGTTCAACAAGTGGTCCTATCTCCTTCAAATGGTAACTCATCAAGCCTGTGTCTTCTATGTCAACAGCGTTCTGAATTTGCGTAAAGGACGCTTCGCCTCGCTCTTCAAGAAAAAGCAAAATTTGCCGGCGCACCGGATGCTTTAACGCGGCGAATATCTCGTCATACTCGTCTGCTTCTGTCAAGTCAGCCTCACCTGCCACATTTGTCGATGTATGAGGGCATAAATGTTTTCGTGAAGAAAAGCTGGAAAACAGTTACTGAAGTGAAAAACCAAGCTGTGAAGGCGCCCATTGCCTTAAATTATGTGAACAATGTATTGTTTGCATGGCGAAACTGTACTTTCTTGGCGGAGAACATGTAGTCAAACGAGACTCCATAGAGATCAACGAAACTGCCTTCCACGACGCAGGCAAAGCTCCAGCTGTTATTGTCTTTCCGTGGGCTCGCACATCGTTCGACCAAGCATATAACCGCAGGAAAAGGCTGTTTGACTACTTCAGAAGCCTAGGCGCATGTACTGTTGACTTCGCAGACTACTCCGATGCTACGGAGGAAATCGCCAGAAAAGTCGCGTGCTCTGATTTGGTATACTTGACAGGCGGTTGTGCAAGCGTTTTAGTTGAACGGCTGAAAAACAAGAACGTGGACAGATTGCTGCACAACTATGAAGGTGTTGTCGTTGGAAGAAGCGCTGGTGCCTTGGCACTGGGTAAACACTGTGTAGTTACAAAGAACAGGTGCAACCCAACATCAAAGCTGGTCAGCGGCATTGGACTTGTGGGCTTCAGCGTAACCGCCCATTACCAGCCTTCAAAAGATGAAGCACTGAAAAATCTTTCGAGAGAAGAAAAGATATACGCGATACCTGAGCGTTCAGCGCTTGTCTATGACGACGGCGCCCTATCTTTCATGGGTGAAGTTTATTTGTTCCAGGATGGCGAAAAGACGCGCATTGGTTAAGCGTCGAAACTAAACGAACCTTATAAATACATGGCTGATTAGAGTCAAGCAAGAGGTCAAATCAGCGGTTTGCCATTGGTTCTGCATTGTGAAAACGGCAAAAAATAGGTGGAATTAAACGCGTGATAGGCTATGGTGACAACTTTAAATGGAGTTCGGACATTTTCTCAAAGTTTAATGGTTATTTTTGAGCGCTTGTACGCAACTGTTGCGTGCTCTTTTTCAGGGTTGCGCTGATTCTGAACTGCGAAAAAATATCGAACGGTCACATTTCACATTAAAAAGTTAAAAATAGCTATGCACAGTGAAGGAATGTGTAATAAAAATATTAAAAATCTATGAATCATCTCTGATTCTAATGATACGAAATACGAAGGCGTGTGCGGGTTCGTGAGCTTCGTGTATGGCTCAGGTAAAGCGAAAAAAGGTTAAACAGACTTTAAAAGCGAGAAAAAGGCTAATTATCTGTTGGTTTTAACTATGGTTGTTGAGCGAGACCTGCTAATTTCCCTTCTAAAATTGACAAAAGACTGGTCTGCTTCAATTGAAGAAGTCCATAAGGATTCTAGAATTGCCTCAGATATCGTCAGAAAAATGCTTGGAAAACTGCAAAATGAAAACCTGCTTAATCTGCAAGGCGACACTGTCGAAGTAACCCGCGATAACCGGTTAAGACTCGCTGTTAAGGCAGCATCTTTAGGTGCAGATGTTGAGCGTGTCAGTGCCTTTCTCCGTTGGCAGGAGTTCGAGGACATCGCTGCCATTGCGTTGGAAAGAAACGGCTGCGCTGTCGCCAAAAACGTGCGGTTCAAACATGCTGGGCGCAGACGGGAAATCGACGTAGTTGGCTGCAAAAAACCCTTAGCCATATGCATAGACTGTAAGCACTGGCATCATGGAATGGCGCCGTCAGTTTTGAAAAAAATTGCTGATGCTCAGATGGAAAGAACAGTGGGTTTAGCTGAATCGTTGCCACATGTTTCCCTTGAAATGGAATGCACCAAATGGACCAAAGCGAAATTTATCCCCGTAGTCTTGTCACTCATGCAGAGCAACTTCAAGTTTTATGGCATGGTGCCCATTGTTCCTGTGCTTCAGCTTCAAGATTTCTTAAGTCAATTGCCCGCTTACACAGACTCGTTAAAGTATTTCTCGAAGGAGTTTAATCATTTAAGTCATGATTTTTAAAATTGGTGTTTTAGTGAGTCTTGCGGCAGGGTAGAAACTCAGAAGTAGCATTCCAGCTAACGTTGTGGATAGCAATGCTGCTATTTCCAAGATGGAAAGGCTTGTAACTAGTGGGTAGGGCACTAAAATTAGCAACGTCGTTATTACACCTAAAGAGAGTCCTACTGCGAAACTCGAAATCAAGACAACCATGCTTTGGATCGCGAGAATAGTGAATATCGCGTTTGGTTTCACTCCAGTAGCTCGCAAGATTGCGAATTCTTGACGCTGCTCATCCACAGCAAGCCTCATGTAGCCCACTAAGCACAAGGCAGCCGATGTCAACGTGAACAATGGCAAGAGCATTATTATAAACCATATTGACCCGAGAAAATCAAGATTCTTATTTAGCACTTCATCCAGCTCAAAAATTGTGAACTCCGAGTTTATGTTTTGAACCTTTTCTTGTATCTGTGCTGAAATAGCTGCGCGGTCAGCTGAAGGGTCTAGTTTGACAAGGACAATGTTGACGTTGGCCACATTAGTTACGTTTTGCAGATTTTTAAGAGATACATAAGTAACGTTGCCGTTGTTAATTGGGTCTGAACGAACGCCGATAATCTTGAAAGTTTTGCCTTGCACTCTTACACTTTCACGTAACGGGTCCGAAAACCTAGGGTAATCAGAGCCGTAGGGTTTGCCAGTATGCGGATTTATCGTCTTTGGACCTGTTGACGTATTCGTAAAGAACATTGCCTGTGCGATGGTGTCGCCGATGACTGCTTCCCAAGCATCACTTGAATTCAAGAATTGACCTTTCACATATCCTGTGTCCGTGATTTTTTCAGGATCAACACCGACGACTAAAGAATCTCCTTCACGATATTCGCCGATGGGTATAGTTACCATAGTTTCAGGATCAATTGTGTAACTTCGCACTTCGTCAATGTGTTCCTTCAAAACTAAACGTGCATCCACATCGATAATTCCAGCTGTCGCCTTCAACTGTTGAAGAAGTGCGTCTGATACAAAGAGTTTTTCATCTCTATAATCAAAGTTTCCGTTTTCCGTGGCTCCGAGAAACTTGGAGTAAAGCATCATGTACTGGTTACACATGCTATTGTGAGCGATTACTATTACGTTTCTACCAGTGGCTTTTTCAACCCACGATGCTGTCGTGTCGCTGGCAATTATGCCACCAGCAATGGATACTGTGAGTAAAATAAAGACAATTGAGAGTAAGAGAACAATTCGCACTGTTGCTGATTGACGCCGGAACAGGCTTCTTGATGCTATTTTCAAAATGAGTCCAGACCGTGATAGCGCTTTCCGTTTGTTTCCTGTGCTTAATCCGAAATACTGGACAGGCGAGAGCGCCTTTATTGGTGATAATCTAGCCGCGTTGAGAAGCGGCTTTGTCCCGAAAATCAGCGCGAGAACAAAAAAAGCGGCAAATACTAGTGGCGCAAGCCAGAAATTTGGCGGTTTTTGATATGCTTGAAAACTACTTATATTGGTGACAGCAAAGTCGGCGGTAAGCCCAAATATTACGCCTAATAGGCAGCCGACGAATGTCATTATCAAAAGTTCAGTCAGGAAGTAGCCGAAGACCAGACCATTTGGGCATCCTGCAGCTTTTATTAATCCAAAATCTTTCGTTCTCTGATTCATCATTAAGAAAATAATGAAGGAAGTTATCACTGCACCCACAGCAAATATTAGAATTTCCACAAACAGGACAAACTGCGAAAAAACAACTGACAAACCGTAAGTTAACGTGCCTTCAGAAACTGATGTTATCCCGAAACCGATTCTTTCACTGAAGAGCAGCAGGAAAAGCGTGGAGGCAACACTTAACGTCAGGGTAATTATAGTCAAGCTTGTTTGCAGCTTTCTGCGTAGCAGGTCATTTGCTGGAAAAGCGGCTTTACTCATTTCGACTCGCCAGTTTGCCATCTTCTAAAAACAATGCCTGATCAGCTAGGCGCATTATTTCGGGGTCATGAGTTGCAACAATAATGGTTTTTCCGTTAGCCTTTAACATCTGCAGCACCTGCGTTATTTTCTGCCCGTTTTTTGTATCCAAATTTCCAGTCGGTTCATCAGCTAGAATCAGATGCGGGTCGTTCGCTAAGGCGCGGGCAAACGCTACGCGCTGTTGTTCACCCCCGCTCAATTGGGCGGGAAAATGATTAGCTCTGTGTTGCAATCCCACTGTTTCCAGCAATTCTGTGACACGTTTTTCTATTTCCGCTTCGGGTTTTCTGCTCCACTCCATTGGAAACGCGACGTTTTCCGCCACCGTTAAAGTTGAAACGAGATTGTAAGATTGAAAAACGAAGCCAACATTATCGCATCGAAATTTTGCCAAGAAATCCTCATCTTGAACTGTTAAGTCTTGTCCTAAAACACTTACTTGCCCACTTGTGGTCCTGTCAATTCCGCTGATGATGTTGAGCAGAGTGGTTTTTCCAGAGCCTGAAGGACCGCAAAGGGCAATGAACTCGCCTCTTTCAACATTTAGGTTTACGTCCTTTAAAACTTCAACTTCCGTTTCGCCCAATTGGTAAGCTTTGCAGAGAGAATGCAAGTAAACTACAGAATCCTGCGTTTCCGGCGTCATGATAGAAAAATATGTTGCAAATCATAATATGTTTTTAGGTACGGTTCTTTACCGCTGCCTGCAAACAAGAAAGCGCTCAGTGGCGTTATAACGTCAAGTTTCCCCTATCACGCTTGAGAATTCTAACCTTGTCGGGGAGCTTGTTTTTTTCCCAGTCCTCCCAACTAATTTCCTTGAAGAGCCACTTTTTGCCAAGGTGTGCTGCGACCACTGCGTGTTTATGCTCGTTGTCTCCAGGTATGAGTTCGTTGAGAAACCTGAAGAGTTTGTCGATTTGCTGCTGGGGAAAATACGCGTAGTAGCTGGCGTTTTTTACTTCAAAGGCATAGCTGTGCGCGCCTTTTCTAGCCATAATGTCAGGTAGCGGGCTCAGGCTTGGGTTGCTGACGGGGATGCGCACGGCGTTGTAGCCGTTCTTCTGCAGGCGCTTCACGAGTACGGTTTCGCTGTAGAAGCCTCGCTTGCGCCATCGGCGAAGTTTAATTCTGTCCTCGTCCTTGATCACTGGTCTTCCCTCAGCAAGCACTCGCATAGTTAGATAGCGCAGAAAATATAAAAAATGTTCCACAGAGGCTTAACTGTGAAAGTGCTGTTGATGTTTTTGTATCCAGTTTTTGCGCACGAAGCCTTTCTGGAGCACACTGATGACCATCATACTCGTATGTAATACACATGCAACCGACATCACAGATAAAGAAAATTGCATCATTGATAAAGCAAAAATTATGCGGTTTTAGCCTACACTGGACAGTGCAAAAGTGTGCTCTCATGCAAAACAAGCTGGAAACAGCCTCCGTTCTGCACCATTGCTGCCCCGAATTTGACTCGGTGAAAACAAAGACAGCGAGCAACAGGATAGCAGCGTATACAAAAGCATCAACAAAACACACTTCTAAATGCTTTACAACACTTCTGCCCTTTCAACGAGTGCACCTAGCAACCCCGCCACGTCAGAACCCGCTGCAAACCAGAAAAGAAACACACAAGCAAAGTTTTCCACGACAAAGCAGGCAGAGCCTGCGGAAGGCATAAAAAACTCGAAGTAGCATCGAAGAGAAGCCGCCACAGCTTGACATGGAGATTTTCGGCGGTCTTTATATGAGGTCACGATTATCTCCATGGGTAAGCCTCAGAGCAGAGGTGAAAACGCTTAAACAAAGCTCTTTTGGCGGTTTCAGGCTTATTTGTGGCTTTTTGATTTTTGTTCTGTCGGCAAAAAACTAGGCGTTTTTTAAGTGCACACAAGTTCGGTTGTGTACAATCCAGCTGATTAGCGTTTGTTGCAGAATAGGCTGTGAAACGGGCTGATTTTAGAAAATAAGCTGTACGGAAAGCCGTAAATTGGCGGGCTGTAGAGGGGCAAGTTATGTGATTTTTTTGAATATTATTGATTTTGAAATAAGCTCTTTAATTGCTATCAAAGCACAGTCTTAGACGTATGGGAGGAGAAGGCGTGTCTTTTGATCCTTTTGGAACAGGCACTGAAACACTGGAGCATAGTGTGCAAGGGCGAACTGTAAAGATACGGTGGAACTGGGGTAAATTTGAAACCACAGAAGGATTCCCAGTAGACGACAGCATGATAAACTGGGTTATAGGCCAAGAGCAAGCTCTAAACGAAGGGTTCCTCTGCCTTAAAGAGTGGGTTCACAAACTCAAGCACTTAGACCAGACACAGTGGTACGCAAGCTGGAGCAAACCCGATGAGCAGAAACCAACAGCAAAAACGGTAATCAGCCCAGGACCCTATCTGCTGCTTCTAGGTGACCCTGGAACAGGCAAGTCTCTCCTCGGAAGAGCCTTAGCTGAAAAACTAACTCAGGTTTACAAAGAAAACGGCATAAAACTCTTTGATGTTTTGTCTTGGAAAAACCCTGTCTTGCCAAGTCAGCCGCGCGTATCTATCCACACGGTTGGAGAAGGCAAAAAGGTACTGCAAAAAGAGCAGCGTAAAGAGCTTAAACGCAAGTTCACAACCAAAATCGGTCTCAAAGCAATACAGGTTCTCATGCTCACCTTAGGAGTCTTCCTTTTAGCATTAGGCTTATACTTCATGGTTGACGCTTGGCAATCATGGAATGCCGGTGGCGTATCTATAGGCGGCACATCTTGGCAGGAATTGTACAGCAATAATTTTTCAGCTTACTTTGTTGATCGCTTCATAAATATGGTGCCCTTAACATTCATTCCAGGCGGAAGTTTGATCTTCTTCAGCGTCTTCATCTGGTGGTTCTCACGTTTAGGCGGATTAACTAATCTCCGCGGTGTTGGAGGCGCTCAGCAATCAGATGTCCCAAAACTTATTGTGGACAACGGTTCGGGAAATGCCCCCTTCGTGGACGCAACAGGGCACAGGAGCGCTCAACTCTTTGGGTCTGTAGCTTGGGATCCGTTTCAAACTGGCGGGTTAGGCACACCTGAGCATCAGCGGGTCACTGCAGGCGATGTTCACGTGGCGTCACTAGGAATACTTTACATTGACGAAATTAAGAACTTGGATCCGGAAGAAGCAGTTACGCTGTTAACGGTTCTGGAGGATGGCCAGCTGCCCATAACTTTGCGAGATAGGTGGCATGGTGGAGGCACCTCGGCAATGGCTGTGTCCACTGAACCTGTACCCGCTATCACCTTTCTTGTTGGCGCCGGAAACTTTGACAGCATAGGCCAGCTACACCCTGCACTTATGGACCGCATTTACGGCTACGGTAAAGTTGTGCGAATGAACAATGACATGCCTAACACGTTGGAAAACAGGCGTAAATACGTCCAGTTCATAGCGCAAGAAGCTAAACGCTTCAATCTCCTGCCGTTCCGAAGAGATGCATGTATGGAAATAGTGGAGGAAGGTAGACGGCGAAGCAACAAGCGCGATGCGCTTACCACGCGGTTTAGACCATTAATCTCTATAATTAAAACGTCTGCGGTTTTAGCGATGACCGAGAACTGCAAGGCAGTTGAACGCCGTCACGTTCTCGAAGCCTTAAATGAGCACTGTAAGACCATTCAAAAGCAGCTGCTGGAACATGAGATGCAGGAACGCGGCAAACTGTTAGAAATTAAACCTGAGGGCGTAAAGTTCGGGCAGATACATGGTTTGGCTGTGGTCAATGATCCATATAGTGGTGAAATGACTGGTAATGTTCTTGGCGTAAAAGCGCAGCTGGTTAAGAAAAGCGAGCTTCCGAGAGATCAACCTCTTAAGGGTTATTACAAGGTGACTGGTGTTGCTAAGGGTCAGAACTTCATCTCGGATAGCATCGCCAAAGTTAGAAGCGTTATCCTCCAAAAATACGGTGTAGACATCGCCCAAGACTATTTAACGCATATCGATTTTGCCCAGTCTTACGGAGTTGACGGTCCTTCTGCAGGTGTAACAATGGCTATTATTTTGTGCTCGCTTATTGAAGGCAAACTGATACGGCAAGATGTAGCTGTTACTGGTGAAATAAATCTCAGTGTCAGCGGCTCTATCCAGATCACAGCGATAGGCGGGGTCCATGAGAAAATTAAGGCTGCTGAAGCGTGGGGTTTCAAGAAAGTGGTTATTCCGCAAAAGAATTATTTGCATTCAATTGATGTGAGAGACTACACTATTGAAATTGTTCCTGCTGCTACACTGGATGACTATCTGAAGGAGTGCTTGGTGGAACAGCATATTATCCAATTACCTGTTCACAAGTACAAACGCAGACCGTGAACAACCCTTTCAAAAGCTTTTTTTCAAGCTTATTTCCACTCAGACCACGATACTGCTAAATTAGAAAGACTAAAACTGCGTGATTTTCCATGACTATGCCGTTGCAGAATCATTGTTCGGTGAATCCCGCTGTGCCAATATTACGTGCTCACCTATCCATCACCACAGTTCACTATGCCGTGTTGCTTTGTAAGCGTATACAAAAGCATAGACGAAAACACAGTCTATCCGCTAAGTTGCGGGGCAGTGAACCGTTTTGGGTGAAAACATTTTTGAACAGCAACCGCAAATAGACAAATGCTGGAATGCTGCTATGTCAAGCGTCAAAGTTGTTAACAGGCGCTACAACTTCTCCACGAGAGGGGAAATAGAATTTGTAGACTTAACAGACAAGGTTCAAGAGGCAGTATCCGCCTCAGGCATCAGAAACGGCATGGTTCATGTCTTTGCGCCACATGCGACGGGCATACTGATTCTAACCGAAAACGACTACGGCTTGCTTGAAGACATTAAAGCTTTCCTTGAGGAAACAGTCCCGAAGCGAGGAGCATATCAGCACCCGTCTAACGCTCATGCACACCTGCGGTCGATGCTTCTACCGCCAGACAGGACCTTGCCAGTAATTGATGGGCATGTGGAGTTTGGAACATGGCAATCTTTGCTCTTTGCAGAAACCGATGTGTATCCGCGGAAGCGAACCGTTATCATACAGATCATGGGTGAACCCTGAGCACCTGCGCTCTTTCAAAAAACGCTTTTTCTTTTTCTGCTCGGTACCCGCGGCAGCACTTCTGTAAGCTTCGCATTTCGTATAGACAAAAAACGCCAACCAACATAATATTTTAACTTTTAAATATTAATTTCAGAGATTAACAGATGCTGTTTTAACTTTTTATTGTAAAATGTGACTGTTCGAAAATTTTTCGCAAACCCAAAAAGCGCAAACACCAAGCAGGTTCCATAAAGAAGCGCTGTAATGCGTGAAAGCAGAAGTTGGGGGCACATGTAAGCGGCAGGTTTTACTGTTTTTCTCCATGAAAACAGCGCGCGAACTCTTATCTTCAGCAAAAATTGCTTCCGTGATTTCATGTATTTATAAGCTTCGTTAGAGTTCGGGCAAATTCAAGTTTTAAACATTGGCAACTAACGAAAAAGGCAGGTTCACTGTTGGAAAATAGCGAGTTTATCCTCTTTCAGTGCGGACTCTTTTGTATCGTCCACGCGGTCTCATTCGAGCTTTCTTCTTTGTTTCAACTCTAGTCAAAGGTTCATCTTCTAATAGCTCAGCGTCAGAGTTTCCCGATAATGAATACTCTAGGAGTTCTGGAAAATCGTCTAAAGTAGCTTGTCCCGCGTCATTCTTAATCATTTCCGCAATGGCATTCTTAACACCGTCTGGTTCTGCGTTAATACCGCGGACGGCGTCCAAAAGCAGCACTGGCTCAAAGTCCATTTTGCGCGCATCAAGAACAGTGTGCTTAACACAGTAATCGGTGGCTAAACCGCCCACAAAAACTCTGGTAACACCCTGCGTTTGCAACATGTTCGCCAATTCGGTGCCGTCAAAACCTGAATAAGCCTCTTTAAGCGGGTCCGTGGCTTTTGACACGACTGTTGCATCGTTTGGAAGTTTCAGGTCTGGATGAAACTTGGCGCCTTCGGTGTCTTGGACACAGTGAGGTGTCCAAGGTCCGCCTTGGGCTTTGAAGGATACGTGATTTGGCGGGTGCCAATCTCTCGTAGCGAAAATCTGGGCGTTCGCCTTCTTAAAGAGTTTAACGTAATCATTAAGGACTGGAATAACTTGGTCGCCTTCAAGGACTGGTAAAGCGCCGCCTGAACAGAAATCGTTTTGCACATCCACAATTATAAGCGCATCAGTTTTGCCTACGCTAGAGTCAATCTTCAAACAAAACTCCCCTAACAATGTAGCTGAGTCACTTGTAACTCTAGGTAGATATGGCGGGAGTAAAGGATAAATGTTTTTCAGAATTCAGCGCGGGTGCGCGTTGTATGGAAAAGTAATTAAGTCGTTATTTGAATAAGATGCAGAGGTGAAAACATGGCTGTTTTAGCTTATGTACTGTTCAAGGTTAATTCAGGAACTGAAAGAGCGGTATGCCAAAAACTCGTCGAGTTCGGCGAGGTTTTGCATGCAGACATTATCTTCGGTGAATACGACGTTGTTGCGAAAATCGAGACCCAAGACTTAAGCACGCTGGAGGAATTTGTATCTGATAAGATTCGAGCTGTGCCAAATGTGCTGGTAACCTCTACGATGATTGTATCCCGAGAATACAAAGGAAAAAACCATCGCCCAAAAACAAAGTGAACACCTCCCAACGATAACCGCCTTCGAAAGCGCGTTTAAGCAGAAAGCGACTGGCACACACAACGAAAAACTGTGTTTTGTTGATGCTTTCGTATACCGTTTCATAGAATGCAGCAAAAAAACATGCATGGATAGGCTTATCTTTCCTATAGCAACATTAACTTATTCAGGGTTTCAAACATGCAAGAGAAAAAGAAACATGCAGAGGCTATTACAAGCAGGGAAATGCGCGCCTTAGAAGTTAACGCTGAGTACTTCGGCGTTTCTCTACTGCAACTTATGGAAAACGCTGGGCGTAACGTGGCTGCGGAAATCGCTTCACGTTTCCCCAGAGAACAAAAAGTTGCCATTTTCTGCGGTTTAGGCGGAAACGGCGGCGACGGATTCGTAGCTGCTAGGCACCTGTTAGCGCAAGGGTTCAAAGTGGCGGTGGTTCTTGCTGGAAAAGGCGCGGACATCCGTCATGAGGCGGCGTTAAAGAACTGGTGCGCCCTTCAACAGTTGCGTGAAAGCATTCTGATTCAGGAAGTCACCGACAGCTCCGCCATACCCAAAGTGAACGCAGAAATAGTTGTTGATGCTTTGCTGGGGACAGGCACAAAAGGAAAGCTCAAACCGCCAATGACGCAAATAGTTGAATACATTAACACGTTAAACGCGTTTAAAATAGCAGTTGATGTGCCGACTGGAATAGATTCTGACACTGGAGAAGTTTTAGGCAACGCTGTAAAAGCAAACGTTACAATAACGTTCCACAAAGCAAAAACTGGATTATACGACGCAAAGAAGTATGTGGGCGAACTAATCGTAAAAGACATAGGCTTGCCCGAAGAACTGGAAAAGTTTGCTGGTCCCGGAGATGTGTTTCTCGTCAAGAAACCGCGAGTTTCAAGCGCGCACAAGGGCGATTTCGGGCGGTTATTAGTTATCGGAGGCAGCGAAGTTTTCTCAGGCGCACCTGCACTGGTTTCGTTGGCTGCGCTGCGGACGGGCGTGGACATCGCTTATCTTGCGGCGCCTTCAAAAACTGCATACGCTGTTGCGTCAGTGTCCCCTAACTTGATAACATTAAAGCTTAAGGGTGACCATCTAACCGCAGTTAATGTGGAAGCGTTGTTGCCGTACTTGGAAACTGTTGACGCCGTTGCCATGGGACCTGGCCTCGGTTTGCACGCTGAAACACGAGAATTCGTCAAGGCATGTGTGGCAGCCGTTGAAAGCGCGGGCAAACCGCTGCTTCTTGACGCTGACGGGTTGAAAGCCTTCGCCGAATTTAAACAGCCATTAAAGGTGCCGCTTGTTCTTACGCCACACGCTGGCGAATACGCTGTCCTTGCAGGCAGAAAATTGTCTGAAAGCCTCGAAGAGCGCGTTGCTGAGGTGCAGGAGACGGCGGCGGAGCTTAAAGCCGTAATTTTGTTGAAGGGTCAAGTGGATGTGGTGTGCGATGCGAAACGGGTTAAACTGAACTTCACGGGAAACCCGGGCATGACTGTTGGCGGCACGGGTGATGTTCTTTCAGGTATAGTTGGCGCGTTGTTGGCGCAGAAAGTTGATCCGTTTGAGGCTGCTGTTGCAGGCGCTTTTGTTAATGGTGCGGCAGGAGACTTCGCTGCAGGCAACAAAGGATACCATTTAGTAGCTACTGACCTTCTCGATTGGATTCCCCGCGTTTTTGATAATCCCATGATTCATTTGAAGGTGCGAAAAACGGGTGGAAACGCTTAGATTAACGATTTACCACGCGAATCAATGCGACCCGAAACGTTGCACGGGCTTGAAGCTTAAGCGTCACGGTTTGGTAAGAGTGGTTACCAAAGCGAGGTTCTTGCCGAGGCGGGCGGTGGTTCTTAATCCGTTCTCGGAAACAGCGTTTTCCCCTGCCGACAGGAAGCGGATTGAAGATTTCGGGTTAGCTGCGTTGGATTGCAGTTGGGCGCACGCTGAAGAAGTTTTGCTGAAGCAGGTGAAGGGGACTTCGCGTTGTTTGCCCATCTTGATTGCGGGGAATCCAGTTAATTTTGGTAAGGCGACGAAGCTTACTACGGCGGAGGCTTTGGCTGGAGCGCTTTACATTGCAGGGTTCAAGCAGGAAGCAGCGGAGGTGCTTTCGATTTTTGTGTGGGGGCACACTTTTTGGGAGCTAAACAGTACGCTGCTTGAGAATTACGCTTCTGCGCGGAACAGCATGGAAATAATCGAGATGCAACGCCGCTTTACCCGTGACACAAGTGCGTCTTGACGTGTTTGCAGTGTGTTTTGTTGATGCTTTCGTATACAGAACTGCTGCGCCAATCGTTTTGCTGTTCATTTGCGAGAATGGTTTATTAGAGAAACAATGGAAATGAGGTAATATATGCTGTTTACGACAGAGTTTTACCTGTTCTTGGCATCCGTGGTACTTATCTCCTTGACAGGAGTCATGATGCCGGGACCTTTATTCGCGGTTACCATTGAAAAGGCGGCTAAACGCAAAACCGCTGGTTTGCTCATTGCAGTGGGTCACGGGATAGTAGAGTTTCCGCTGATGTTTCTCATCTATTATGGGATAGAGCAAATCGTTGCCGCTGAAATATTGCAAACAGTGCAGGTTACTGTTGGGCTGATCGGAGGGTTGCTGATGATTTTCATGGGCGCTCAAACGTTCAGAAACAGAAATAAGGCAATCGAGAAAAGCGAAAGTCCAAAGCATGAATCTTTAATTGCGGGAATTTGGACAACAGCCGCCAACGCTGGTTTCATCTTATGGTGGTTGACTATTGGCACTGCGCTTATCATAACCGCGAGAGGTTTCGGACTGCTGGCGTTCTCGGTTTTCGCGGTGGTTCACTGGCTCTGCGACTTCTTCTGGTATACGGGTATATCTTGGGCAATTTTTAAGTCAAGGCAGTTTTGGACAGCAAAAGTGCATCAAGCAATTGTTCTCTTCTGCTTCGCAGTTCTAATAGGCTTTGGAGTGTGGTTTTTCGGTTCAGCCTTGTGGACGGCATTCAGCACAGTAAGTTAGGAAGGGCAAAAGTGCAATGCGCAACGAGTTTAAAATTGGAAAAGCAACCGTGCGATTAGCACGAGGAGACATAACCGAAGTGGAAACCGACGCGATCGTAAACGCTGCTAATTCTTCACTTATGGGCGGCGGAGGCGTCGACGGGGCAATCCACCGTAAAGGCGGACCAAAAATACTCGAAGAATGCGAGAAAATACGGGCTGAAGAGTGGCCGCAGGGTCTTCCAACGGGAAAAGCCGTCATAACCTCAGCGGGAAACCTCAAAGCAAGACACGTTATTCACACAGTCGGACCAGTTTGGCGTGGAGGAAATCGCGGTGAATCTGAGCTTCTGGCGCAGGCTTATCAAAACTCGTTGAGACTCGCCGTGGCGAAAGGGTTGAAAACGGTAGCATTTCCTTCTATAAGCACGGGTGCATACGGTTACCCTGTTGAGAATGCATGCCGCGTAGCCTTGGTAGCGGTGAAAGAGTTTTTGGAGAAAGAGGACAAGCTCAGTGAAGTAGTTTTTGTCTTGTTTTCTGAAAGTGCGCTTGAAGTCTACTCAGCTGAAGCGGAAAAACTATTTTGAAGATATTGACGAGTAGGAGCTTAAAGCAAAACATTTGACCTTAAAGTTTTAATTACAGAAAAGGCAGTGTTCTGTTTGGTGGGCGATGACGACTCTGGCCCCGAAGACTCTTAGGATGATTTGGATCTTGAGTGCGGGAGCCTGCCGTTCTTAAGATTAAGATAATACTTGTTTTCGGATAGTTGGGTTTAGATTAAATTTTAATGCAAAAAAGGGAACAAGAAGGCATTACTTTAACCGACCTCTCCACGTAGCAGGTAACACTATTCTTCACGTGTTTTAAATATCCCAAGCAACAGAGGCTTAAAAAAGGAATTACAAGTGTCAACGCAAGATGACAAGCAGGAAGAGAATACGCTTACAGGGTTTATAAAAAAGTATGAGAAACTAATTACGGGCATAGGCGTCTTTGGTGCTTTAACGGCTTTTTTTACAACCATGGAAAACGGGGCTGTCCTCGTTGTTTTTTCATATCTACTTTTCTTTTTGCTGTGTTTGGAGCTTATGACCCACTTTCCCAAATTTACAGAATATTACAACACGGGATTAAAGACTATCAGGCTATTTACTTTCCAAATTTTGCTTTATTTTCTTATTGCTATTCTTTTTTTCTATGTGGCTTACTATCAACCAGCAACCCTTGCTTTAGCAATTCTGATTTCTTTGATAGCTACAGTTTTCTACTCTAACCAAATTTCAATTCCAGTTAACGCATATTTAAATAGCCATCAGAAGACTGGAAAAGTTGTTGGCTTCCTTGTCGTTTTAGGCGTTTCTGCATTGGTTTTTTTCTTTTTCTTTCTCATCTTAGGAATTATTCTCGCAGTGCTTTCACATTTCGGAATCATAACGCTTCCAACACCGCCTTAGTTTAGCTAAAATGCCTTTTTCCACCCCTCTGCACTCGTATCCCCATTCGGGGATAAGGCGTGAGATAGCCCGACAAGGCTATTTTTACCCCTGAAATACCCCCTTAAACCGACACCTACGACACCTATTTACCTCGAAAATAATAATAATTAGAACCCACCCACTATAGTATATATTATATCACACCCTCAAGCAAGAAAAATACCCTAAGGATGCCTTCTCACATTCAATTTTCACAGGCATTTCAAGCCCTGAACGCTCAATTCCCCGCGTGCCCTACGTTTCAAACCTTCAAAGCAACTCGTCGTCGTCGGGGATTAAATTTTAATCCAACAATCACGTTTCAACGGAATTTTAGCGGAAAAAAGAAATAAGATGAAGGCGTCAGCATATTACGCTACATTTAGTGTGTTGCACCACTCAGCGATTTTCTTTTTTGTCTCTTCTTTGTTCTCCATCGGTTTCGACAGGGCTAACTCGCCGACGAAAGTGGAGTTTGGCATCAACGCTTTTGTCTTCTCGACGGCTTGACCCAAACCTGCATCCGAAAAGAACAATGCCACTTTCTTCCCCGACAAGTCACTCTTGTTCAGGTATGTTCTGATTGCTGGTGTTGGACTGCCAGCCCAGACGGGTTGTGCGATTATTATGAGGTCGTAGGCAGTTGGAGTTCTTTTTGTTTGGGCGATTTGAGTTTCTTTTCCTTGCATAGCGTCTCTGCCAGCTGGCAAAAAGGCGAGTCTGCCTTGGCGGTTCTTCAAGTCAATGACTTCTTCTATGTCAGCTCCGAGTTCTGCCGCAATGGTTTCGGCGATGAATTTCGTGTTTCCAGTTCGAGTGTAGTAAATTACCAGAGTTTTCATTATCAGTCCTCAATTTGTTGGTTATGGGTGGCTCCGCATAAAAGACTTTTTACATGTTCTTAAGAGCGCATGGTTGGTTGGATTAAAATTTAATGTAAAAAACTGTTCCGAGCCGCTAGCCAATCTAACCTCTATTTATAGTTCCTTTAAATAAGGGGGCTATAGAAAAAAAATTGCACAACAGTTAAGGCTTCAACGCCTATAAGCGAGAACAGTCTCTCAAGCTTTCGCGTTTATGTTTGTTATGGATAGAAAATGTTTTATGCTCATCATACGTAACGATGTAAAAGAGGTTAATTAAAATGGCAAAATGCCCCAAATGTGGAAAAGACGTTAAAAACGCAAAGAAAACGTGGAAAATGGCTGGTAAACCCGATAAAAGCGGAAAAAGAACGCAACTCACCATAGGTCTCTACGAATGCTGCGGAAAAAGCTTCAGACAAGTCTTAGATAAAAGGAAAATATAAACAATCATCATTTCTCAATCTTTTTTTATTTTTGTATCTTGCCTAAAGAGCCAAACAGGCATCAAACATCAGCAACGTTCAAGCGCCACTGCCAACTCACTTAAACTCTTTATAGTTTGATCAGGACAAACCTGCTCAACTTCCTTCTGCTTGCGCCTCTCAACAAATATCGTTTTCATACCCGTATCTTTTGGACCTTTAACATCCGCATCTACTGTGTCACCCACAAACACCGTCTCAGATGCGGCAACGCCCAGTTTTTCCAGTGCACGTTGAAAGATTTCCGGACTGGGTTTGCGCTTGTTAACCGCTCCCGACACAACTACAACATCAAAGAATTTGGCTATATCATGCTTTTCCAGCAGCTTCACGACGCATTCTGGAATAGCAAAATTTGAAACTATCCCAAGTTTATACTTCCGATGCAGCTTCCGCAGGACTTCAACGGCATGCTGATCGATGCGCACGTACTCCATGAATCCCTCACAGAACGCGTTCGTTGTTCCAGTCACAATTCCACTTGCGACATCAAAGTTGAAACCCAACAGCTTCAGCGCGTTTGAAATGCGAGTATTGAAGTGTGGTTCTTCCAAGTTTGCATCTGCCTTCACGTAAAGTGCATCACGAGCCGTAATGTACGCGTTCCTGAAGTCAGTAAAACGCACTTTTACGCCATTTTTGACAAGAAACTTGTGCGCTCTCTTCAATGAAGGATTATAGAACATATGGCTCTTTTCAATCAGCATCAACGTGTCGAACATGTCAAACAGTACTGCTTGGACAGGCATGCGTTTTGATCCCATACCACGAAATGCGCCAAGCCTTAAAACACTTCGCGTTGCCTAACCGTGTTCTGCAAGATGCCATGTTCCTCTGCTGCCAAACACATACCCTATAATGCTCCGCAACCGCGCAAACACGTTAATCAACCACAAGAACGGAAAGAACGGCGTGTAAAGAAGCAAACTGTTAGGGCTAAACTTGTTGTAAGCATACTTCAACGCGATAGCCTGGTTAACAATGCTAATCAGCAAACCGTAAACGGCAAACACCACCAAGCTATACGCAAAATGCAATCGGTCAGGCGCAAACCAGAAAAGCCACGGAAACGCTACGATAGCAGCCAAATCCACAAACGCTCCAGCATACTCGAATATGAAACTGTACCACAACAACGCCGACAACCACGAGCGCTTACGGAACAAATCCACGTGAATGTCAAGCGTATTGTGCAACCATCCTGTGATCCAGCGCAATCGCTGACGCCATAAAGACTTTAGAGCTTTAGGCGCATACGTGTTACTGTGCGCCGTGTTCAGGTAACCTACTTTTGCACCTCGCTTATGCATCTCCAACGTTATCTCAGAATCCTCAGTCACACTGCGAATATTTGCTTCCGTCAGTATGTCACGCAGCAATTTCGCGTCGTAAATGCCGATAGCTCCTGGAACCACGAGAACGCAGTTGCCAAGTGACTGCGCGCAGCGGTCAATTGCTAATCCTTGACTGTACTCAAGCTGCTGCAACGCTACAATGAAATTGTCTTTTGCGTTTTCTGTTGTGGGGTGAATGTATCCTGTTACGGCTTTTTTCCCGTTTGAAAGAAAGTAATCAACTAGCTTTTTCAGCGTGCAAGGCATCCATTCTGAATCGCTGTCAACAACCGCAATTACTTGGCCTAAAGCCTTGTTTATGCCGGTTTTTAATGCTTCGGTTTTGCCTAGGTTCATTGTGTGTCTGGATACTTTGCAGTGAATTCTCGGGTGTTGGGCGTGAAGAGTTTTTGCGGTTGAGTAAGCCATTTCGTAGGTGTAGTCTGTGCTGCCGTCATCAACTATTATGATTTCGCAGTTACCTTGGTAATGTTGGGCGCATTGGAAAAGGCTGGTTATGCAGCGTGCGACATTTGCTTCTTCGTTGTAAGCTGGAACTACAAAGCTGACCATAGGATAAAAACCGCATTTAGTCTGTGCATGTTTCTTTCTGGCGAAAATGGCTGCCACAATCCAAATACCTGCAATGCCGATTGCTACAAACGTGTACCATGTGTAGAAGAACACGAGGGTTCCAGTCCAAAACGCGTTGGCTGGTTGCTCTGTTGTCGTGTAGCCGAAGATGCTGGTTATTATCCATTGTGCTATGTTTGGAAAGTACAGCCATGAAAGGAGCGCTAGAACCAGTGGTGCTAGGAATGACAAATAGAGCAGTCTGGAGTGTGTTGGGAATTTCATCCGCGTTCGCCTTGAAGCTTCTCCTTTCTCACGTCAAACTGTGTTTGTCAATTAATAAAGCGCGTATTCCCGAAGGAGCAATATTTCAAGTGTTAAATCGTTGATTTCCATGGTTGGTGTTGGATGGTTTTCTTTGTTTTTTTGGCGTTTAAGGTGGATATTCTGTTTTGGGAAAAAGACTTATATTGTATATGGTGACATAAGATTTCAGTGTTAGGACGGATAAGCAGGATGAAAAATTACCGCGATAAAGAAGAAATCCGCTGGCAAGTTGTAAAAACAATGCTGGACGAATTCCCAACGCTGAGAAGAAAAGTCCAAAATTACATCAAAAAAGCAGAAAACTAATTAATATCCAAATTTTTCAAATTTGCGCTTCTACTTTTTAGCATCGATTTTGCCAAAAAAACAGTATACGCCATAAAAGAAGGTTCTACGCGTTTCTAAGCAGTTTTTGAGGCGGAATTTTTACGCCGTTTTTACCATTCTCGTTCTCTTTCAGTAACTCCGTTAATTCGCAGTGCCGCTGCAGAAAGTCTGTGCCTTTTTCAGTTGCCGTGTACACCACTTTTCCTCTATTTAAGAACTTTTTTAGCAAGTCTATTTTAAGCATAAACTCGAGGTAATCGTTGAGTTGGGCGAAACTTAGGTTTGCCCTGTACATAATTTGAGTTTTAAGGGTTTCGTCTTTCGCGATTTCCAAAATTTCAGCGATTATGCTGATTTTGTCTCTTCTTTTGGATGTTAGGTCTGCTGTTCCTGAGTTCACTTCTATGTTCCTCTTGTAGATTTGTTTTCTATAGCTGAACTAGTGTCAGAGTATTTTAAGTCCTGTTTCGCAAGTCTGAATATTACGGTATAGGAATATTATAGAACACTCTTCCATACGCCACAGACAGAAAACCTTATTCCCGCAAACGAGAAAAACAGAAACCAGTGAAACACGATGCTGATAGGCGTAATCGCTGACACTCACGATAACTTGCCAATGATAGAAAAAGCCGTGAAAAGGCTTAACGAAGAAAATGTGGCGCTTGTCCTGCACGCAGGAGACTACGTTTCACCTTTCGTCATCCCGAAATTCAAGGCGTTAAATGCGAAGCTAATAGGTGTTTTCGGCAACAATGATGGTGACCACGAATTTCTGCGGAAACGGTTCAGCGAATGTCCTAACTGCGAAATACGAGGAAAATTTGCAGAAATCAACATTGACGGCTTCAAAATCGCCTTGCTGCACGGAGAAGAAACAGAACTTTTAGACGCTTTGATTAACTGTGGAGGCTTTGACGCTGTGGTTCATGGACATTCTCATGCGAATGTATCTCGCAGGAACGGAAAAACCTTAATCGTGAACCCAGGAGAAGTCTGCGGATACTTAACTGGCAAATGCACCATAGCGCTGCTGGACACGGTTAAGCAAGAAGCAAAAATAGTTGAGCTTTAGCGTCATTGCTCTCTAGCGCTTGAAGCAGTCTATAGCCCCCTTATTTAAAGGGGCTATAAATAGCTTGAAGAGAAGCGTGGATTAGGCTGTCTATGTTTTTTGTCAGAGTTTTACTATTTGCGCGTGGGGAACGCCTTCGATGTGCAGTACAGCTTCGGGGTGCACGTAGCCTTTTGCTATGGCTTTCTCAACGCAGTTCTTCCCCACCATGTTCACTATCGTCGAATTCTCAATCATGCCCACCGCTTCCTCAACAGAAACTTTTCCGCCGTTGTAAAACTCGTCTTTCACGTGAAAAACAATCTTCCCCTCTTTCAGCGTTCTTCCAAGCAGTTCGCAGTCGCAGATAGCTAAAAGCACGTTTCTGCCAATCTTCTTGAGGTTAACGTAGACATCCAAGCTTCACGGCACTCTCAAAGCTGCTTCACAGATGACCTTGCGCCACACGCGTTGCAAACTAAGAAAGACAACCGCTTCTCCTTAACGACATGAGTGTCTGGACGTTTGCAAACAGGACAAACCACGAAACTCTCGATGTACCGCTGCAACAACCGTTCAAAACTGTCTCGGCGGAATTTCCCTTGAAAAATCGCGCGAGATTCATGAAAAGTCGCAGCCGTAGCCATCTCCCGAGTTAAGAACTTCAAAATATGCTGCGGATCACGGTCAAGAACGTCAGCTACCTCCTTGAAATTAATAATCATCGTGCGCATGCCAACTGTAGTAACAATCAGCATAGGCAGCTCTAAACGCTCCTTCTTCAGCGACACCTCAGGCAGCTGGGAACAAGCTCGCTTAAGCAATTCATCATAGTCATACTTCACTTGTCGTACCTCACTAAAAACAGAAATCAACATACTATTTAAAACTTCTAATGGATAAACCAAGAACGCCATCAGCAATATGCATAAACATGTCTGAAATTAATATTAATTTGAAATCCACAAGTCTATTATCGCAACCATCACAGAGGATAACTCTTGACAGAACAACAAAAAACAAACCAAATCGCAGACTTCAACAAACAAATTGCCACGCTGAGAGAACAAATCAACAAAGCTAACGCAGAAACAAAAGTGCACACCGAAAAACGAGATAAACTTAATGAGCAATTCAAAAACTATCGTAATGAAATACATGCACTTGAAAGCGAACGAGATAACTTGAACAAAAGAGTCAAAGCGCTGAAGCAGCAACGAGACACCGCACAAGCTAGAAAGAGAAGCATCAGCGAAGAAATAATGGCGCGAAGCACAAAAATTGACGAACTCAAAAAGAAAAAACCGAGAAAAAGCCGCAGTCAACTAGAAAAAGAAATTCAAGACATCGAATGGAAAATTCAAACAACATCGCTTGACCTGCGAGAAGAGAAAAGGCTCGTTGAAGAGGTCAAACAACTCGAACCGCAGCTGGGTACCTACAAGAAAATCGAACAGCAAAACATGAAAATCGCGGAGCTACGGAAAGAACAGAAAATGCTTGAAGAGCAGGCAAACGCGCACCATCAAGAACTGATCGCAACCGCTCAAAAAAGCCAAGAACTTCACACAACAATAGTTGCCAAAATCAGCGAAGCAAAAAACATCAAAAGAGAAGCCGACAACCACCACAAAGCCTGCAGCCAAGCGAGAGAACAAGCTAAACCGCTGCATCAAGAAATGAAAGAACTGATGGAAAAAAAGAAAAAACTCCAAGACACAATAAGAGAAGAAGACGAAAAACAAAAGAAAAATACAGAAAAAACCCTCAAAGAAAAACTTGAATTGCAAGCACGAGATAAACTGCAGCGGGGTGAAAAACTAAGCTGGAACGAGTTTCAACTGCTTGCAGATGATGACTCGGAAGACCCTCAAACACAAGATTAAAGTTAACTTACAGAGAAAATAGGAAAAGAAAATAGATGAATGAAAAAGAAGGAGAGCAGCAAACAGCAAAACGCATTCTAATTCTATGCGTTGACAGAGATGGCGATCTGGAAGTAAAGGCAGAAATAAAAACGCCTATTCTGGGAAGAACCGCAAACTTGGATGCTGCAGTTTCCTTAGCCTTGCGGGACCCAGAAGAACCGGACGCCAACGCCATGTTCGAAGCCATCCGCCTGCATGACCGCCTGCAAACCGAAAAGCAACCTGAAGAAACCTTTGAGATCGCAACAATCTCGGGAACGGAACTGGGCGGTGTAAGCGCGGACAGAAAATTAGTTGCCGAACTAAACAGTCTACTGCATTCTTTCAGTGCAAACGAAGTTATCTTGGTCACAGACGGCTATTCAGATGAAGCGGTCTTGCCGCTTGTGGAATCAAGAGTGCCCGTTTCATCCGTCAGGCGAATAGTGGTTAAACACAGCGAATCGATTGAAGAAACAGCTGCTCTTTTTTCGCGTTACTTTAGACTTATATGGGAAACTCCCCGCTACGCTCGCTTAGCCTTAGGCATACCCGGATTACTAGTTGTTCTTTATGGAATTCTCTCCATAATACCTGGCGCCGTTAACTACTATCTTTTAGCCATAGTTCTCATTCTCGGCGTGGTCTTGCTCGTTAAAGGTTTCGGAGTTGACAGAGGAGCCAAGAACCTTTACAAGTGGGCAAAAGAATACTCGCCTCCACCTCTGCCCGTGCAAATCTCAAACTACTCCATAATCGCCGGGATACTGTGTATAGCTGTCAGCGTCTATTTGGGAGCAGCAAGCGCCAGCGCTAACGTAATACCAGCAACACCCGACTTAGCTGGCTGGATCAGCGCGCTTCCAAACTTGGCGGCTTTCTTCATCAAAGGACTCATGGATCTTATGGTTGTCGGCATAGGCATCGTGCTTTTTGGGAGAAGCATACGCTTGTACTTTGAACGAGACCCCCGATTGCTTCGAAACGCTGCCTTAGTGATGTCTGTTGCTTGGTCCCGCTGGATCCTCGACGCAACCGCAAACATCCTTATTGAGCCAGGAGTGGGATTCGATAATCCTGTTTTCTCAAACTTGGTTTTCACCATAGTCGTCGGCATACTCATAGGAATTGCTTCCGTTCTGTTAGTAATCATTATCCACAGGTCGACCAAAGACTTCTTCCGAGAAACTGACGATGATGTCGACAAATTTGAAGAAGCTACAACGTCTCCCTCAAAAAAACAGCAATAATTTCAGAATTATCAATCCTGAATATAGCAAGCTTTAATTGAAACCAGAAGGGCTTTACCTCTGGTACACAAACAAGCTGGTCCAAGTGAGGCTCAGTTATTGCTCAAGAAACTTCTCTCCGTTATCGGCGCCTACAAAATCTATGAGAAATGGTTATGGCAGCAAGTTAAAAACGGCGCGAAACTTGAGAACATCGCAATAATTTTGGATGGAAACAGGCGTTGGGCTTCGGAAAAAGAGCTGAACCCGTGGTTAGGTCACAAGAAAGGCGCGGAAACCGTTGAGCAGCTTTTAGACTGGTGCGAGAAACTCAACGTGAAATTTGTAACTCTCTACACGTTTTCAACAGAAAATTTCAGGCGTTCACCAGCAGAAATCGCAGAGATCATGGAAATCGCCGAGGAAAAATTCCGCAAACTCTTAACCGACGAGCGCATACACCGAAACAAAGTCCACGTGAAAGTCATAGGCAGAACACAACTTCTACCAGAAAGCCTGCAGCAGCTCATCGCAGACGTGGAGAAAGCCACGGAAAAATATGACAACCAGTTTTTGAATTTCGCTTTTGCGTACGGTGGCAGAGCAGAAATCGTTGACGCAGCTAAAATCATCGCAGAGAAAGTAAAAGATGGCAACTTAACGCTTGACGATGTAAACGAAAAAACTTTTGAAAAGTACCTGTACACTGCACACATGCCTAATCAAGAACCAGATTTGATTATCAGAACTTCAGGTGAAGAAAGACTGAGTGGGTTTTTGTTATGGCAATCTGCATACAGCGAACTTGCTTTTTTAGATGTTTACTGGCCTGATTTTCGTTTGATTGATCTCTTGCGAGCGATTAGAACTTTTCAAACGCGCAAGCGGCGGTATGGCACGTAAAAGCTTGCTAAGCGCGTTTTTTGGCGCTTACGATGGAGATGACGTCTCTGTCTCGTAGAACAGCATCTTCACCGATTCTTTTTCGCTCTCGCGCGTCTACTGCATAAATAAAACTTTGACCCAGTTCAGTGTGAATTAGATAAGCGAATTGCCGAGCGGTTGTCCCGTAAGGCACGAGGTAAACGTCTGGCAAGATTCGACCATTATGGTCAGCTAAATGCTCCAAGTCTTCAACAGGATAAACAGTGATCATGCTTAGAAGTTTAAAATAAGCCATGTTTATCGCGTCTTGGACGCCTGTGGAACCATTTTTTAGAAGCACTTTTTCGCGTATGGTTTCCAAAGCTTTGATTTGACTTTGGGACAGCTTTTCCGGTTGCAGTATTTTAAAGTTGCAGTCGCCAGGCTTGTAATCGATCAGTTGTTTTTCAGCCGCGCGTCTAAGAGCAAGTTCAGCTTCCGCACAGCAAGGAATAACCATGTAATCAAGCTTTTTCAGCCTCTCCAAGTTTGCTTCAGCTGTAGGTAAATCAATTTTGTTGGCTACTATCAGCATCGGCTTTGAAATCCGCCTTAATGTGTCCACGAATTTTAAGAAGTCTTCTTCGCTCCAAGTGGTTGGTTTGTCAGCGTTTAAACCCGCTTTCCGGGTGGCTTCAAAAATGTGGCTGCGTTTTATGCCTAGACCGCTTAGGCGTTCTTCAAGCATTGTGTAAATGTCTTTTGATTCGGTTTCAGCTGTTCTGGCAAGTTTCGCCCAGTCTTTTTTGAGTATTGACGCCATCCACATAGTGATCTCGCGTTCCAAGAACTGTACGTCCTCCAGCGGGTCGTGCTCGCCTGGCTTGCATAAGCGTCCTTCACAGTCTGTTCCGCCTGAAACGTCAACAATGTGAACAAGTGCATCTGCTCTGCGTATTTCATCCAAGAATTGATTGCCTAGTCCGCGTCCTTCCCATGCTCCTGGAACAAGACCGGCAACATCAATCATCTCTACCGGAACGAGCCTTACGCCGTCAAGGCAGATGGAGTTTTTCGGGTTATCTTTTACTTCGAATTCTTCGTGGACGCAGGGTGTCCGCACGTAGCCAACGCCGCGGTTAGGCTTTATTGTTGTAAAGGGGTAATTTGCGATTTCAACTGGTGCCAGAGTTGCGGCGCTGAAAAACGTTGACTTGCCCGTATTGGGCTTTCCGATTACACCTAGTAATCGTGAATAAGACCTCTGCATGAAGACAGTTTCACCGTGCTGTAATACTGTTTGCAGCAACTAGCGCTATATGATTTGTGTTTAAAACTTTGACTGTGCCTTTTGGGAAGTGCATAAACCATAACTTCATTGCTTAGTTGCGATTTTGAACTTTCATGTATCGAAGTTTTCCTGTAACGTTTGTCCAATAATTATCCGCTCGATTTGAGTTTATGTGTACAAACATTCTGTTTTAATGGAGAAATGTTTATATAACATTTATTTAATCGAACAACCGTTTAATGGCGAGGTTTGGGGAAAGCCACACTTGGGGAGTTTAAAACTGGAAACAGATTTGATCGAGAACATTGAAGATTTAGATCTTCGAATTCTTAGATTGCTGCAAGAAGACTGTCGACTAAGTTTCAGCAAGATAGCAAATAAACTTGGAGTATCTGTGGGTACAGCATTCAACCACGCCAAAAACTTGGAGAAAAAAGGCATAATAAACGGATACGCGATATTGCTTGATTCGAACAAATTAGGGTATAGCTTAACCGTTGTAATAATGATTCAAGCGGAAGGCAGCCACCTTGTAGATGTTGAAAAAGAACTTGCCAAGAGCGCGAACGCTGTTGCTGTTTATGACGTCACAGGAGATTATGATGCCGTTGCAATCGCTAAATTCAAAGATAGAGCCAGTTTAAACGATTTTATAAAAAATTTGCTAGCTCTTCCTCACATAAAAAGAACTGTTACGCATGTTGCCCTTAACGTCATCAAGGAGGACATAGGGGTTAAACTGTAAACTTTAAACAAAGCAGAAGCAATTAGTTGTTAAGGAGATAAAGTGATGAATCCAACACGAATAACAGTTGCGTTTGACCAATCAACAGCTAATCTGCTTGAGAAAATCAGCAAGGATGCAGGGCTTTCTCAGAGCGAAGTAATGAGACGCGCCCTGCGATTCTATTATGAGAACAGAGCGATAGAAGATGCTGCAATTCGAAAAAAAATCTACACTTATATGGATTTATTGCTTAACGGTGAACATGTCATTCTGGATGTGGACCATTGGCTTCTTTTCCTAAAGCTAGTTGAGTCGTGTCCTTCCGAAGAAAAGTTTTGGGTGGAACACCGAGATGTGGCTAAGTCGCACACGGAGCAACTGAAAACTAAAGTGCGCACGGCGGAGGAGCTTTTAACGCGGCTTGAAGCCTGCAACTTTTTCAGGATAACTAAAAACTCGGAAAAGGATTTTACTTTGGTGTTAGGTTCGGAGCTTCCGAAGACGTTTGTTAGGATTTTTCTTGAAGAGTATTTTGCAGGCATGGGTGTTAAGGTCTCGATAAAGGAGAACTTGGCTAAGATTAGAGTTACTGTTGAGCGTTGAGGCTGCGCAAAACAAGTGTGCAGTTTTCCGCGTTTATATTGTACACTTTTTTAATATTTCATAAATAGTATGAACAAATCTTAACTACTTTTATATAGAAGGCTCTACACTTAGACGTTAAAAAAGCAAAAAGGTGAACATCCTATGAAAAAAGTAGAAGCACTTTCACTAGAAGAATTGCAAAAAGAAAGAAGGATAGAATGGATCGACATGGGTATTGCAGGACTAACAGATTTCATCCCCGGCTTACCTAAAGGCGACGCCATACTCGTAAGAGGCGAACCAGGAACAGGTAAAACAATCCTATGTCTTCAGTTCATACACAGAGGAGCAGAAAAAGGCGAAAAATGCGTATACATCAGCACCGAAGAAACCCCGCAAACAATTATGAGAACTGGAAGAGAACTTTGGAAAGACTTTCCCTCAATGATTCAAAACAAACAAGTAGTCATAGTTGACCTTTCCATTGGCGCATCATACGCCAGCGATTACGCACTCATCAACAAAGAGGAAGCAGTCGACATTTTAATGAAGGGTCTAGATGCTCAACCAGGCGCCACCAGAATAGTCATGGACTCACTTTCATCATTAGAACGCAGACTCGTTGACCCAACGGACTTCAGAGAAGTCTTCATGAAACTCTTACTCGAAGTAAAAAAGCGTGGAGCCACAACAGTGTTTTCGGCAGAAGGCATCCCAACAGACCCCAACATCACAGAATACCTCGTTGACCACTTGATATACCTCG
>CAZUHG010000002.1:0-42279 GCA_964620515.1 uncultured Candidatus Bathyarchaeia archaeon | reverse complement strand
ATTTAGACTGGATTTGGAGCCTTCTGGATTCAGGATTAAAAGCAAATGATATACAGCAACTTGCGTGTTCCTGCGAGTTCATGGGCTATTTGCCAGCACAAACCAGCGAGTTTATCTACTCTTTGGCAGTTGTAGCGGAAAAATTTCGGGGAAAAGGTCTCACCAAGGGGCACATGCTGCTTAACCTTTACAAGGCCGCTACAATATCAAAGGTCAAAGTAGGCTGGGAAGATGTAGAAGCGCTTATTGCCATAACGGAAAACCAGCTGAAGAGACCAAAATCGGCGAAGGGTGCTGAATAATGGGTTTCTCTGTAACACTATCTCATGTAATAATGGTCATCGCTTCTGTCTGTTTGGCAAGTGCTTTTTCCGCCTACGCCTTCTATACGGGCAATATTGTTCAAAGCGAGCTTAGACAAAGTGTCAGCGACGCCAAAAGAATGACTAGCCTTCAATTAGAGATAGTTTATTGTACAGTGGACAACTCGACAATTCCTGCTCACTTTGCGATTTACGCCAAAAACGTCGGCAGTCTTCCCCTCACAGATTTCGCGTACCTAGACCTTTACGTTGGCGAATACTGCCAAGCACAACTTTATTCCTACAATCTGACAGCTGACGCAGGCAGCGGAAAATTCAACCTCACAGACGCTAATGGCAACGGCGCTTGGGAGCCGAGAGAAACCGCCACCATAAGAGCTTACCCAACCAGCGCAGTTGACTGCACAATTTTTGAAGCACGAATAGTCCCTTTCAGAGGAATCGGAAGTAACTATCTCTTTCCAGCTCCAGCGTCTTAAGGTGATCACATGGGATTTTCAGTGACGCTTGCTTCAGCTATTGTTCTCATAGGGTTCTTGGCAATTTTCGCCTCCTTCACGACGGCGCTTTTTCAGGGCATAAAAGAACTCTCCTCCGTTGCTGAAGACTATGTAAGCCGCGAAAGAGAGAAAATCGATGTTAACTTGCAGCTAACCATTAACGCCGTGAACGCTACGTCGTGCAATGCTACCGTGAAAAACATCGGGTCGAAAACAATCTTTCTGAAGAGCCAAAACGGCTTCAGTTGGAACAGTATACTGATGTCTTATGGGAACGGTTCCCAGTGGCGGTCGTATCCCATCGAAGACTACGAAATACTGGACATCAAGGTTTCAGGAACCAATAGCAGTTTCAACCCAGCCGGTCACAGCTACGTAAATTCTGGAGAAGAAGTACACTTATCATGTAGTATCCCAAGTGGAGCGCCAGAAATTCCAGTGCAATCCGTTGTTTCAGTGGCGTTTGCGTCTCATTACGGTGTAACCGCGTCAGGGGAGGCTGTTAGAGAATAATGACCGTAATATGTTTGGGGATTTCAGAGCTAGACCGTGACCTAGGCGGCGGAATACCTACACCCACTCTTATTTCAATTGAAGGAGATTATGGTTCTGGAAAAACTGTTTTTGTTCAACAAGTAGTTTACGCAATGCTCAAGAAGGGATTACGAGTTTGCGTTGTGTCAAGCGAGGCTACTGTAAAAGAGTATCTTTCAATGATGGAGTCGGTTAAGCTTGACCCTTATGGCTATTACCTCTCGGGTCAATTCAACATTTATCCCCTGCATGTGGAAGGCGGAAGATGGAACGAGTTCTTAAGCGGTTTCTTCTTGCGTGTGACAACCAACTTTCTTGAGTTGAAGAAAGAACATTACGACGTTGTCATAATCGATAGTCTAAGCGTCTTAACGGTGGAGACCCCACCCTACGAATTCTTAACTTTTATTACTAGACTTAAAAACTTGGTTTCTGACGGCAAAACCGTGCTTATCACTTTTCATCCAGCATTCCTTTCAGAAGATTCCATCATGAAACTCAGGGCAAGCTCCGATGTTTATTTTGTGCTTAAAAACGCAAGCATATCGGGGATGGATATCAAAGTGCTACGAATCGTTAAGCTTTGGGGAGTAAGCGGCGAGCGAAAAAGCGCTATCTCCCTTGAGATAAACCCGCAAATAGGTTTGCGAGTCATGCCCCTCAGTGGAGTAAAGATTTAGGAGCAAAGCCTATGCCGGGCAAACTGAATTTAACTCCCAAAAAATTCACTTTCAAACTTAGGTCACCAAAAGTCAAGGATGAAGAAGAGCCGCGGCTTTTCAAGAAAACGGTCTGTGAAACCTTAGAAGGCGCAGTGAAAGAGCATCCACACTTGGCTTCCTATCTAAAGGATTTGCCTGAAACACCAAAATATACGTTGAACCTTGACTCGGAACAAATAGGAAAAGAAGCCAACTTGATGTATCCCCTAGGCTTGGGTATCTACGCCCATATCACTATCGGAGGAGAAAATAGCAAATACATCCTCATAGAACCTGCAAAGCCGGAACGCGACTTACTGGATAAAATGGAAACCGCTATTGCAAGACTGGTAGAAGACAAAGAATACGGTGAACAGAAAGAACGGGTTCTAGCATCTCTCTTCAGACGAGCAATCAAGAGTAAAATGGTAAAACTTCCAAAAGCCGCAGACGAAAATATTCTGCTGTACCACTTTTTGAGAGAAAAAATCGGGCATGGTTTTTTAGATGGGTTCTTGGCAGATCCAGCGCTTGAGGACATAAGCATTCCAGGTGCAGGCAATGTCTTTGTTTACCACAAAATGTTTGGACAGTTGGAAACAAGCGTGGACGTTTCACAGAATGAAATCAATACTCTGCTGCGAAGCATATCGGAAAGATATGGGAAAGTTCTAAGTTATATGCATCCCATAATTGACATTCACTTGCTTGACGGCTCAAGACTCAACATAGTTTTTGGCGAGGACATAAGCCTAAGAGGAAGTAACTTTACTATACGCAAATTTCCCAAGGAACCCATTTCAGTTGCGCAATTAATTAAGTGGCACACGTTTACAGCTGAATTAGCCGCGTACCTATGGATGCTCTTCGAAGTAGGCGTCTCGGCTATAATCTGCGGAGAAACTGCTTCAGGCAAAACGACAACGTTGAACGCTCTTACGGGCTTCATTAATTCCGACTCAAAAATGATTAGCATTGAAGAGACGCCTGAGATCAGCGTGTACCATAAGAACTGGATTAGGGAAGTCACGCGGTTGCACACTGGAGTACCCGTTACCATGTTTGACTTGCTGAAGGCTGCTCTGAGACAGAGACCCGATTATATCATCGTGGGCGAGATACGAGGTGAAGAAGGCAGGGTAGCCTTTCAAGCTGTCGAAACAGGGCATCCGGTGTTGTCAACAATGCACGCGGGTAGCCTTGGGCAACTTTTCCAAAGGCTTACCTCGCATCCGATTGATGTACCAAAAACGCACATAGACGGCTTGAACTTGGCCATTTTTCAGGCTAGAATGGAGCGAGGGAAAAAATTCATCCGCAGAATGACATCGATCAACGAGATCATCGGTTACGAGCCTGACGAGGCTAGATTGAATTTTTTGCCCACTTTCATGTATGATGCGGATATAGATCAATTTCGTTTTATGGGTTCCAGCTTCCACATGGAAAATAAGGTTCTCAGCTTCAGGGGGTGGGGCAAAGAGAGGCTACGTAGCCTTTATGATGAGCTACAAGCGAGAGCTGAAATACTCAGTTTTCTTGCAGAAAATTTTCCATCGTATATTGATGTTTGGAAGACTGTAATTGCTGTTCGAAATCAAGGCGTGTGGGAAGTTCACCGTAAAGTAAAAGAGATGAAAGTTCCGTGGAAAGAGTGAAATCAGAAAAGCTTATTTTAACTTTAGTGCCTTCCCTGCTTTTTTCAGTTTATTATTTGCTGACCGAAAAATTCTTGGAGGCAATAATTAGCCTTTTCATTGGCATAGCCGTTTTATTCGCATTAAGATACATAGCAAAGAAGCGTATCAAAACCAAAATTGACTATACACTCACAACAGCCATTTTCCACATGTATGGTTTAGCACTCGGCGAAACGTCACCATCAGACTTGGTGAATACGATTGCTGAGAATAAAGAATACGAGTTTTATAGTAAAATTTTCCAGATAATACGTAACTTAGCCAAAGATTTTGGGTTTGGGCTTACTAAGGCCACAGCGCAGGTGGCTAACACTGTCAAGCCTCCGCTTAAGGACATTCTTGTTCGTTGTACAAACATGTTTTCGAGCGTTGAGCCCAGGGGATACTTGGAAATGGAATCTTCTATGTTGATGGAGGAATATTCAGGGTACTATACGCGGGCGATTGAAACTTTAAAAACTCTCGGCGGAATATTCACGACTTTCCAGAGCATCACTGTTTTTTTGATCATGACCTTAGTTATTATGACTATTTTCATGATTGACCCAAGTGCTATAGTGTTTGGTTATGTGATAGCGATTTTGGCCACAGTGATGATGTACTTTCTTTTCAGATCTACATCACCGAGAGAAAAACTTATCTACATAGGGAAGTACCCGCCAAAACTGTATTCCTTGATGAGATGGAGCATTTTGGCTACTGTCCCGTCCTTTGCGGTTCTTGCTTTTTTCCTCTACTTTTCCATGGGACCGCCCTATGCTTTTATAGTACTTGGTTTGGGCTCAATTGTTCCAGGCGTGTTTGGTTATATGCTGGAGCAGTATGTTAGCAGAATCAACAAGAATTATCCGACTTTCTTGAAGGCTTTGGGAGAGAATTTAGCCTCCACATCCGATCTGAAAGCCTCTCTTTCCTATATTCTTTACATGGAGCTTGGACCTCTGCGTAGGCTTGTTAAAGAAGCTTTGGCTAGAGTGAAGTTGGGAATCGATCATGGGCAAGCACTGGAAACGCTTTCCTCGGAGGCAGCGTCCTATCAGGTTCACATGAGTAACAGGATATTGCTTGATTCTTTGAATAGAGGTGCCAATGCCCTTGTAATAGGCAACGCGTTGGGGAATCGAGTGGTGAAGTTTCTTGAATTCAGAAAGATGCGGGAAATCGTTGCTAAGAGTTTTCAGACGATAGTTTTGGTTATGCAGCCCTTGACTGTTGTTCTTCTAGTAGTTCTTGAGGTTTTGGCTGGTTTTATGTCTCAATATTTGATAAATTTGCCGTATTTTGGTTTCAACTCCATACCCATGGGTGTAATTGAGATGGGTAACATAATCGTGGTCTTTGCCATGGCGGTGGTTAATGCTTTGATTGTTAAAGAGGTTTCAGCGGGATATTGGGGCACGTTTTTCTTGAATTTTGGGATGCTTTTGGTGATTAGTGGCTTCACATGGATGGCGGGGCGTGTATTGATTCAGAGCGTTCTAGGCTCGATGCCGAGTATAGAGTTGCCCGTATAGTTTTGTGTTCTTTTTGTTGCGGAGACAAGTTGGGTTTCTTGGATTATTTTGTTTCTTTCCGGAATTTTTGCTGATTTTTAGTGATTTGTAGGGGTTTTTATTCTGATTCGGTATACCTGATAATGTTTATTAAATCTTAATATTCAATATAGATTTGGTGTAAGTAGTAGTAGTCTAAGTAGCATAAGTGGTAAAAATGAACAGAAACAGAAAAAAACCAAATATGAAATGCGACAAATGCGGATACCAATGGCACACACGATCAAAACTGAAAATGGTCACCTGCCCCTCATGCAACCAAAAAATCCGTAGCACACTTCCGCGGTCACGCTTTATCGAAAACTTTCTGCTACAGAAAAGAGGCATCATAGGTCTAGAAGCAGCCATAGTTCTGATCGCTTTCGTAATCATCGCTGCCGCGTTCAGTTTCATGGTTGTGAACCAAGGCTTGTACGCTACAGAAAGAGGCAAAACTGTGATCCAGGAAGGACTAAAACAGGCAAGCACGCCACTAACGATAGACGGAACAACCTTCATGCGAACAACACCATCAGGCAAAAGCGTGGACCTCATCGTGATTCCCGTAAAAGCCTTCGGAGTGAAATACGTGCCAGCAGGAAGAAACCAAACAGTCGTAGTGCTAAGAGTAGGCGAAAGAGCATGGGCAAACGCGTATTTAGGCGTACTCTACCTCGGCCAATCCGACGGAACAGTCTATAACGCAACAAGCCAAACGTACGATCCGACCAGAAAAGAATTTGACGACTTCGTTGGGTACCAATTAGCCAACCAAACTGTAGACGGCGACCCCTGTGACATCTATGTAAACGAAACGTACAGCATTGGCCGCAGCAAAGGCCTAGTCACTGGAGTTATCCTCGCCATCGCAAACAGCAATGGAGACGAAGCGCTAGACACCGGCGAAAAAGGTTTCCTGCTGGTGGCTTTGGCAAGTGACGCTGTGGCTTCAGCTAGAACTCAGATAAACATTGAGATAAGGCTTGAGACAAGTGCAACGCTTTCGATTGAAATGTCAGTACCTGCGTCTATGCCAGCGAACACCTATGTACCAGTCTCTTAGAGGTGAAAAGAAATGCGAAAACTATTGAAAAATAGAAAAGGTATCGTGGGCATCGAGGCGGCTATAGTGCTGATTGCTTTCATAATTGTCGCTGCCGCCCTAAGCTACGTCGTCATCAACATGGGCTTCTACACCACCCAAAAAACAAAAGAGGCAATGGCTTCAGGACTTGAAGAATCGTTAAACGCGTTACAATTGGACGGCGTAGTAACCGCAAAAACCGATGAAAGCGGACCCATCGAATGGCTAGTGTTCCCCGTGAAGCTTTCGGCAGGAAGGGCGTCAATAGACCTGAAGAATGGAACGCTTGCGGTGACTGCATACCTGCCAAACGCAACGCTGTTAAACATTTACCGAGGAGTGTTCAACGAAACTGAATACGGTGCTGACCCCATCGATTTAGAGACGGTTCTGGCCAACATGACCACACTGTTTGCAAGTAGCGCAGAGAAAGACTATGCCCTAACCATCATTTACAACGATGACGGCGATACGGTACTGGAACCTACAGAGAAAGCCTTCTTTGTAATCCATTTAGATAAAACTCCACCAAACGGGGGGCAACACACTATCATGGAATACGATATTGTAACAGTTGAAGTCAAGGGCGCAAAAGGTGCAGCTTTAACAATTGAAAGAATGGCTCCGGGCGGTATGCTTCCAAACTCTCACGTCAACTTGGGATAATATTTCCCCTATTTTTTATGTTTTGTACGTTGTTTAGGGTGTTGATCACCCACTTTGGTTCATATTCCGAATCTAATTCTGTTATTTTCACATAAATTCGAATCAAAATTCCAAATTTTAGCAATTAACATTATCATTTCATAACACTTAATATAAACATCGTGCTTAAAACGGGTAATACCTCTAAGGAGGAAAAAAGAAAAAATGAATCGGAAAAAAACTCGAAAGAACATCGCAAAACAAAAGCGCGCCATAGTCGGCTTAGAAGCAGCAATAATACTCATAGCCTTCGTCATCATCGCAGCAGTCTTCAGCTTCATGGTCATCAACCAAGGTGTATTCGCAACTGAACGAGGCAAAACAGTGATCCAAGAAGGACTAAAACAGGCAAGCACGCCACTAGCAGTCGACGGAACAATGTTCGTAAAAACCTCAACTGATGGTGCAAACGTAACAGGTGTGCTCATCCCGCTGAAGGCTTACGGCGTTAAATACGTTGCCATGTGGAAGAACACAACAGTCGTGACTCTGAAGGTGGGTGCCAATGCTTGGGCAAACGTGTATGAAGGTGTTGGCTCCGCAAATGCGACTGGTGACACTTTCTCCACTATGCTTGGTAACGTTACCGCGGATCGCGCTAAACTGTTCATTCAAAACAGCAACGGCGACGAAACATTGGACTCAAACGAAAAAGGCTACCTCTTGATAAGCCTTAACGCAACTAACGCTGCCGCTGTGAGAGCCCAGATAAACGTTGAAGTCAGATTAGAGAAGACAGCACCGCTTTCAATCGAATTCAACATTCCGGAAGCAATGCCAAAAGACATGTGGGTGAACGTGTAATGTTCCTCAAAAAACTGTCTAAAAATACGCGAGGCATTGTTGGAATCGAAGCTGCCATAGTGCTCATCGCCTTCATAATCATCGCTGCCGCTCTCAGCTACGTGGTCATCAACATGGGCTTCTACACCACACAGAAGACAAAGGAAACGGTGCAAACTGGACTTGACGAATCCCTGAGCGCTCTGCAACTTGATGGTGTAGTGACAGCAAAAACGAACGAAAGCTCAACCGAAATCCTCTATCTGCTTGTGCCTGCAAAACTCTCAGCTGGAAAAGCTTCGATAGACCTCAAAAACGAGTCGATCATAGTCTCAGTGTACCTGGAGAACGAAACGTTCCTCAACATTTACAAAGGCGTAGAAACCGCAGCTGACACGACATGGAATGGTTTGAGCACCACGTTAGGTCTAAACGACAGCGAAGCCAAATTTGCAATCTACAACGGAGACGGTGATAGCGTATTAGAATCCAACGAAAAAGCCTTCCTGATGATAAAGTTGGCTTCGAATGCAACAGAGAGCATGATCGGTGACTACCAAACAGTAAAAGCTGAAGTAAGAACTCCAAAAGGCGCTGCTTTAACTGTTGTTCGAACGGCTCCGGGCGGTATGCCAGCAAACTCCTTCATCGATTTAGGCTAACCTCCCAAACCCTCTTTTCTTTTCTGCATCTTTTTTAAACCAAGTTTTGCGAAGCCTATCTAGTCGCGCAGAATTACATGAAGCAGGTTCCTTCAGGTTATTTGCTAGATGCGTGTTTTACTCCGCCACTCCATAATCCACTAAAGAGCGCCTCTAAAGCTTTAATGAACGCTTCATAATTTGTCCATAAAGCAGAAGTTCTTGTGCGCGAGGTTTTTTTGGCAGTTCCTTCGCTAGATCGTCTGATCACGAAGATCAGTTGCTTTTGGTCCACCAAAATAAACGTAGGTATAGCATCGTTATCTGCCGACGTATACCGTTTGTTTTGTAACTTTGTTTTTTCGACAAAAAAGCGGCTTTTGGGCGAGTTGTTTGTCAGAAGGTTGATATCAAGTTTTTTCTTTGAGAACCTTTCCAGCGTTTCCATGAACCCAGAATTATAGAAGCTGGATAGGGCTTCTTCTGAGGCGAAGATATTGATCTCTCTTTGCGCGTTTTGAATGATTTCAGTTGCTTTCAAGTTGATTTGTTCTTCGCCTTCAAGTATCTGAAAAACCTCTTTTTGATGTTCTTCAATTTCAGGCTTAGACAGAGACAGCCATACGTTAATCAGAGCTTTCTTTTTATTTTCTAACAGTTGGATTCTTAGCTTTTTTGTCTGAATAAGTTTGTCTACTGCTTGTTCAAAGGGTGTAGCAATGAATTTCAAAGGCTTTTCGAAGACTGATGAAACTAAACTTCTTTTCTCCAAATCGCCTAATATCCTGTAAGTGTTAGTTCTGTGAAGATTGAGAGCCTCAGAAATTTCACTTGCTCTACGTTCTTTGTAAAGAGCAAGATACAGGTACACTTGAGCCTCATTTTCAGAGAGGCCGAGCGCCTGGAGCATGTTTTCAATTATATCGGTGGGCTTGAGGGTTTTTTTGTCGAATTTCCATTCATTCAGGTTTTCGTCGCATAGTTCGATTTGGGGTTCTTCTGTGAAAGTTTCCATGAAGAGGCACATCTGAGTCTGAATTGGAATAGAACGAGTTTAAACTCACGATATATTTTATATTTCTGAATTACTGATGTGAATCCAACATATACACCAATGTAACCAGTTTATCTGATGCACTTCTGCCCACATCAGCCATGCAAGCCGTTTTACTCTCATGTTAAAACTACAGGGTTGGTTAAGGAGATAGGGCAAAAACTATTCTTGAATGCCTTAAAGTAGTGAGTATTCTGTTGTTCTGATTTTTCCTTTTAAGTCTATGACTACGGCGAATTTTTCAGCCCATGGGTGCCCTTCCAAGTCTATTGGGCAGGTTCCCCTGATTAAATAACCTTCGTCATTCTCTTCAATCATAGCAACATCGATTTTATCCGTATTTTTCTGTTTCTTGAGAAAATCAATCACTATTTCGCTAGCTGATTCCTTGGTCACTTGAGGCATACCAATTCTTCCTCTAAAGCATATTCTTAGTTATCTTCGGAAGTGGACAATTAAGTGTTATGCACGGAAAATCCTAATTAGCATTAAATATACCTGCCCTCTACCGTTTCAGTAGCTTTTAAATCAAAAAAACACTCTTCTAGTTGAGCGCAATGAGCGAAAAGAAACGAATAATCTTCCACATGGACATGGATCATTTCTACACTGCCGTAGAAGAACGGGAACACCCAGAATACAAGGGCAAACCCGTAGTGGTCGGCGCCGACCCGAAGGAAGGAAAAGGGCGCGGCGTCGTCAGCACAAGCAATTATGAGGCAAGAAAAGCGGGCGTCAGATCGGGCATGCCCATCTCTCGAGCTTGGAAACTCTGCCCAGAAGCCATCTACCTGCCGCCGAACTTTCCGTTGTACATCAAAGTTTCCAACGAAATCATGGACATAACGCGGAAATACGTGGACAAGTTTGAGCAGTGGGGCATAGATGAAGCTTTCTTGGATGTAAGCACAAGAGTGAAAGACTACGCTGAAGCTGAAGCGTTAGCCAAACAGATAAAACACGAAATATTCGAGAAAGAAAGCTTAACCTGCTCAATAGGCATAGGACCAAACAAGCTTATCGCAAAAACAGCTAGTGACTACCAGAAACCTAATGGTTTAACCATAGTCAAGGAGGACGAGGCAGAAGCGTTTTTGGCTCAGCTGCCAGCACGCAGACTCCTCTGGGTCGGACGCAAAACCGAAGCAAAACTCAAAATCATGGGAATAAACACGATTGGGGACTTGGCACATTACGACCCCACAGTGTTAACCGAGAAGTTTGGCGTGATGGGTACGCAGATGCACTTGATGGCGCGTGGTATCGACCGAAGCGAGGTAGAGCCCAGAACCGAAGTGAAATCCATAAGCCATGAAACTACGTTTGAAGAAGATACTGCCGAAGCTGAAACGGTACTAAAAGCGTTAGAAGCGCTTTCCGAGGCAGTCTGCCGAGAAACTCTAAACCAAAACCTCTTCTTCAAAACGGTCACGGTTAAATTGCGCTACGAGAACTTTGAAACGCACACTCGCAGCAAAACATTGGCTTTCATGACTAACCGCCCACAGGATTTGAAGAAGACTGCAAAAGAACTGCTTCAGAACTATTTGAGGCGAGACAGAAAAGTTAGATTGATCGGCGTTAGAGTTTCAAACTTTGTTAAGGGAGAAAAACAAAAAACCCTCGCATAAACAGACCATTCTGATGCATTGGCGCTGACGGATGTGCAACAGCAAAAATGCGGCAATTAGCTGAAGGAATTTTAGACAAACAAAAAAAGAAAAATGAGGGGTTGTCTGGTTTTTGTAGACTATTTTTTGCGTTTTGAGCCTGCGTATATGCCGACGCCTAAGACTATTATGATAACTGCCCCGACCACCGCGTAGATATACGCTGTTTGCATGCCATTGCCCAGTGTTGTTTCTGGGTCTGTTTCTGAAGTTTCGGCGACCGTCCATGTTGAGAAGTGGTCAGTGTTGCATACCAAGTATCCGTTTTGATCCATATGGCTTTCAACTGTTTCCCATGCGGCACGTGTTCGGTTCCAGTACATCCACGTGAGCTTAGAGGCGTTGACTTCTCTGTTAAGCTGCTGATTAAGCTCTGTCTGGTTGATGTGCAGTCTTATCTGGGCGCTCAACTGTAGCGTGGCGTTAGGCTCTATGCCTAAGTAAAAGTTGAGGGTTCGCTCCATGACTTGTGCACCTTCAAGCGGCGAGCCGCTCAAGTTCATCGTAAGCGTCATCGTCTGGTTCGGGTCTATTGAAAGCCCGAAGAGTTGGGGCTTCACTGCTGGATCCACTGTAACAACTAGGCTACAGTTTCTGGTGCAGTTCATGAGCATAGTCATGTTTCTGTAGCAGAACAGCGCTGGTTCTCCTGACTTAACTTGCTCCATTTGAGCTACAGGTGTTACGTCAGTTTTATTATATTGCACAGCATTGTCAGGGACACCGGGAACTTCAATCTTGCCTGCATCGGAGCCTTGTCCGGTTCCAGCAGACGCTAAGCACAGCGGCGCAAAGTACAGTACCATCAGCAAAGTCATGATGGAAGCAACGATTTTTGGTCGATTTTTCGCGAAGTTGATTTTTACCATCTCAAATCACCTGACAGAATATATGCTAAAGCCTGACTTAAGGGACACTGCGAGAAAAGCATTCCAAAATCAGAAACGCTTGTTCCACTCCCCAGCTTAAAAGACTCTGTACTCTCAATACACAAAAATTATAATTCCGAACAAAGCTAATTCAACTATGAACTGACATGAAAGTCTGCGACCAAAGAGCAATCTCTGCATGTACGGCTATTCTAATGCTACTCTTATTTGCCACCGCAACAACAGTAGCTGCACAATCTCTCCTCGAAGTTGAATCCGTTGATCTCACCGTATACAGAGACGGCTTAATCCACGTCACGCAAACAGTAATTGTTGACGAACTGGCTCCTGAAGTAGTGCTACCCCTTTTATCGGCGTCCGTTGAGAACGTCATAGTGCTTGACAAAAGCCAACTAGCGGTGGACTACGAAATAAACGAAGGTAATTTAACTGTTTTCACTCTGGGAGCGGAGCAAGTTTCGGTCGAGTACGATACGACCTCGCTTACAAGAAAGGAAGCTGAAGTGTGGACCTTAGTCGCCGACAACCCTTATAACTTAACAGTTTTCCTGCCGCAAAATGCAACAGTGATCTATCTAAGCAAGATGCCAACCGCGATAGACACGAGCGGCACTGGGATAAGGCTTTCCTTGTACCCCGGTCAATGGGAGATAAGCTACGTCTTACCCTTGCTGCCAGAAGATGGAACTGAAGGCAATGGGGCACCTTGGTCAATTCCAATTGAATACTTGATCGCAGTCATAGTAGCCGTGACCGCGGTCGTTCTTTCAGCATTATTGATTGTTAGACGACGAAGAGAACCCAACGTCGAGAAAACAATCAAAGCTAATCCTCAGCTAAAGCAGGAAGACAAGGCGGTACTAGAGTTTCTAGCGGAAAGGGGTGGCAAGGCTTTTGAGGCTGAGATAAGGGAACGGTTTCCAGACATGCCGCGAACAAGTCTTTGGAGACTAGTTAGAAGGCTTGAGAGGCTAGAGATAGTTGAAATAAAAAGGATTGGACTTGAGAACCAAGTACAACTTAGAAAGTAAAAACAAAAAAGTGAAAAAGGAAAGACTAAGTTTTTGCTTCCAGTTTCTTTATGGTCCGTTGCCGCCGCTATCGCCGCTGCCGTGCCCGTAGCCACTGCCGATGTTGCCGTTACCTGAACCGAAGCCGCCCATATCACTGCCTGAGCCATATTGGTTCTGGTACCGATTCATTTCCTGTGTCAGGGCTTGATCCATTTCCTGAACCATTTGCCCCATCGCGTCTAAGTCTTGCAGTGCATTCTTGAAGTCCCCTGCTTTGCCTTGAGCTGTTTGTATCATGTTCTGCAAAGTTTCCATGAACTGGTTTTCGTTTTGGTAACCGAGAGAAGTTAGAACATCTGTGCAATTGATGCCCGTTTGGTTGCATTGGTTGAATCTTTCCCTGATTCTTTCGCGGGCTCTTTCGCAGTAGCCAGAGATTCTCCAAGCATTAAGTCCTTCAGCTTGCGTTTTCAAGTAATCGTAGACTTGGGAGATTAGCTCTTTTGCCTCCTGCAAGCGGGAAATAACCTCAGTTGTATTGCCTTCCAAGAGCAACGTTCTAGCAGCATCTATATCTAATAGAGCTTCGGCTTCGTCAAGTATTTCAAAAGCTTCTGTCGCATTTTCGGGCAAAAGCTCTCTTAATCGTTCTATTCTTTGCAGTTGGCGTGTCATAGCCTCTAATAGTCCTTGATTGTCAACTAAATGTCCCTTCTGAAGCCCTGCGTCCTCAAGAATCACGTGTATCGAACTGAAAACTTCTCTGAAAATGCTTAACGCTTCGGTTGCGTAGTCAACAGCTCCTTCGTAGTCTGCAACTTCGAGCGCGTCATGAGCTGCAGTCAAGTTTCCCACGCCTTCCTCGTAAAGCGTCACGTTGCCTTCCAACTCGTCAATGAGTCCAACGTCCTCGATTTTTTGCAGCGCCGTCTCATTTGCATACACCAGATCGATTAGATTTTTAACTTGTTGTTCTGCTCTGTCCGCAACTTCAACTAATTCTTCCGCAGGCGTCGCTTGAATTTGACCTTGACCATATAATATGGCTGAAACTGGAGCCGCCGCCATTATGACGGACACCAACATAGCCAACACGACAAGATGCCTTCTGTTCATCATTTTAATCACAATTAACACATTAGCATAACCATAGTTAAGGGACACTGTGGAATGAGCGTTTCAAAACTTGAAACACTGCTTTAACGTTGCAGATGCACGGTTTTGTTTGGGTGTGGACAAAGGAAATTAAAGTGGTTCGTCATTTAATGTATGAAAACGTGAGCGTTGATTAGTTTGGGTGGAAAAACAAAGCCCTGTTTAGTTTCTTGCAGCGTTCTAAAAGAAGAACTTGAGAAACTCGTCAAACAAGGCGACTTAGATGTGGATTTAGTTTTCGTCAGCAAATACTTTCACGTAGATTACGAGGTCTTGGAGCGAAACCTGCGCAAAGTTGTTGAAAAAAATTTGTCTCGTTCCCCAGCAGGACTCATAATAGTTTACGGTGACCTCTGCCTCGGCCCAAACGATGAAATGAAAAAGCTCACCGAAGAATACGGCGCAGTTAAAGTTGACGCACTGAACTGTGTTGATTGCCTATTGGGCGGAAAAGGCAAAGTTTTAGAAGTCGACCCTAGTCACGACCTTTTGTTTCTGTATCCGGGAATGATTGGTTTCTTCAGCCATTTTAAGGAAAAGGCGCAGCAGGAGAACATAGATGAAGAAGCATTCAACAAACTTTTCAACGGGCTTAGAGGCATCGCCCTTCTAGACATCCTTGGAGAGCCTGAAAAGAACAAAGAAGAAATAGAAAAACTGCACACGGGGCTTAAAATTCTGGAAACGAAATCCATCGGACTTGACAAACTGAAACAATTACTTTTAGAAGTTGTAGAACGGAGCAGGCAGAAAACTAAAACATGTTGCACACGAGATTCATGAGGTTACCTGGTCTCACTCGTCGTTTGAACCTACAAAATCTTTGATTGCTGCTATGATTTTCTGCAGTTCCTTTCCGCTTAAAGGCGGTTCATACGGTATTCTCAGCACTTCCCAACCTTTGTCCTCCAGTAGCTCGCAGATTTCCCCATCGCGCTGTTGCTGTTTATCGCCTGAATGCGCCTGTGAACCGTCCAAGTAAACAGCTTTTCGCTTGTTGAGCCAACAGAAATCTGGGATTGTTGACTTCAACACGATTGTTTTCTGTGTTACCATACCGCTGGTTAAGCCAGCTGCGCTTAATGCTTGGAACACTTCTATCTCGGCTTTGCTGACTTTCGGATGCATGTGCCTTTTGTAGCTCAAAGTGCAGCTCCTCTCGTTTTTCATGTAGAAGTAACTCTTCTCCTTAATAACTTTCAGCCAGCATTCAGAAAAAGCTGGAGAGTAGGACGTATGCCTCAAAAGTGTTGCTTGCCAAATCTGCGGCACTTCGTAGGTAGTGCTCCAAATCGAATTTGGAATATGAATTACCTTTTCATAAAGTTATTCTTTTATATTATCTTTGTAAACTTGATGAAAAATGAGCGAACAAAAAGAACTTGAAAAACTGCAAGCTATGCGAGCGGAACTTGAAGCAGAATCGAATTCTTTGAAAGAAAAACAGAAAGAATTGGAAAACGGCTTGCTGTCTCTTGAGGAAAAAGTTGTTGAAGAAGAGCTGAAGAAGGAAAAAGCCGTGATTGAAGAGCTAAAGAACCGCAACAAAGCTGCCAAGGAAGCTATAGCTGAACTTGAAGCAAAAAAGAAGAAACTCGAAACTAAGCTGGAGCAAACGGCGCAAACATCAGAAGCACAATCTAAGAAGGGGAAAGCAGAAGAAGCAGCTAAGGCTGAAGCAGCGCCTGAAGAAGACGAAGAAGGCGGTGTTACCGTAACAGCCATAGAAGGCGATGCACTAGTCGAAGGTCCAGAAGCGTCAGCCGAGGATTCCGCGAAGCAAGAGAAAAAGAAACGCAGGTTTTTCTAAACTAGGTAAAAGTTTCGGTTTTCATACAGCTATAATCGCTCTGCTGTAAAGAGCTAGTGGAACAGAACTAAAAAAGAGAAGGACAGTTAAAGGTTCTATTTTTTCTTGATTTGTGGTTTAGCTTTTGGTTTCACTTTCGCAGTTACCTTTAGAACGCTAACGTATATTCTGTAACCATTAAAATAAGCATTTCAATAAAAAAAGGGAACATATTAAAACCATTTTGGCACAAGAGATACAGGAAGCACTATGAAAAAACTGCACTTAACAGTTATTGTGATGGTCGCAGTGGCGCTTGTAGTTGGCTCCGTCATACTCGTTTTGCTGAACAATAGACCCGTGGACACCGCACCAGCAAGCTACACTTGTGAGGTTGTCAACGTGTATCCCCATGACAGAAACGCGTTCACTCAAGGATTGGTCATTGACGAAGGGGTCCTGTACGAAGGCACTGGGCTGTATGGTAGCTCTACGCTGCGCCGCGTAGAATTGGAAACAGGCGAAGTAACACAGCTTTACTCTTTACCCAGCTATCTCTTTGGTGAAGGCATCACAGTTTTCGGCGAAAAGATTATACAGTTAACGTGGCGGAACCAAACAGGTTTCGTCTATGACAAACACTCTTTTGATTTGCTTCAACAATTCAGCTATCCTACTGAAGGATGGGGAATAACAAACGATGGAACCCAGCTTATAATGAGTGACGGAACAGCAACTTTGTATTTCTTGGACCCTGAAACCTTTGAGAACATTGGACAGGTTGCAGTACATGATGATACTGCTTTTGTGACTAACCTCAATGAACTTGAATACATCAACGGCGAAGTCTACGCTAACATCTGGCTAACAGACAACATTGCAATAATAAATCCCCAAACTGGACAAGTCACAGCGTGGATAGACCTGACAGGCATCTACACCTCAGAAAACAGCGACTCAAACAACGTACTTAATGGAATTGCCTATGACTCAGAAGGCGACAGGCTCTTTGTAACTGGCAAAAGGTGGTCGCAGCTTTTTGAAATAAGGTTAAAGCCCGCAAGCTGAACTACTTAAAACGAAGCAGTTAACTTTTAACTGGCACTTGCTTGAACAGCGCTTGCACAACTTGATCCGCTAAATCACGTAAAACTATAAGTCATTTGGGTGCCAGTCGCGCTTTTTTGATGATGAAGACGCCCGAATTGCCTTTTGCCTCGATACTGGAGTCCAAGATTTCGATTTTTTTCTTGAACCGCGGCGCATCTAAAACGGTGGTTTCTATCTCGCCGCCTTCGCCTGCAACGCTTAAACCAAACTCTTCTCCGAGAAGCGATAAGCGTTCTATCAGTTCGTTGTCTATTTCTTTCCCCAACCAACTTTTGTCAAGGGGATAGGCGAAAACGCCCGAAATAATTACTTTGAAGCCTTCCGCCACGAGTTCTTCCAATAGTGCTTTCTGGTTTTTCTTCCAGAGCGGATTAAGGCATGAAACATTCAGGCGGCTGCATATGCTTTGGATACGTTTAGACTGATAGACGGATTCCACTGCGCCCGTAACAACACCCTCTATTCTAAAGTCCTTGACTGCCTGCGCTACGGCTTCTTCCAAGTCCTTAAGCTCCTCTTCAGGTACACCCGCCGTCACCCGCTTTATCAGCGGCAAACCAAGGGCTTCAGCTTGAAGCGCTGTTACGCCTATATTTGGAGTGTGAAACATGAAACTCTCTTTGTTCTCAGAAACCAACGTGATTAGGCACACAACTTCTTCCTTTTCTGCGGCTTTGTGCAGGGCAAGTGTTGAGTCTTTGCCGCCTGAAAACAGAACGCCGACTTTCATTGTTCACCCTTCAATTGGAATTGCTTATTATACGTTTGAGCCTAAGGTTCGGGTTTGGGCTGTCTCCGCTTACGCCCACTTTTGCGTGGTAAACTAGGCTTTGACGTTGCAGATGTTTTCGATTCCCTTCAAAGTCGCTATGATTTTAGGCGAAACTTGCTGGTGCAGCACGTAGACGGAAATTGCGTAGCCACTTTTCCCAATTTGCCTAGAGTAGTTTGCACGTATGTTTATGTCGTTGTCAGCTAACACCTTGTCGATGCTGGCGAACACTCCAGGAACATCACGGTGATGGATAAACAGAGTGTAAACGGGTTTTTCTTCAAGCTCGATGCTTTCTCCAGCGTTAACCGAGCTGGTGAAGTCTCCTCCGAAAAGGTATTTTGCAACGACACGCGCGATTTCTGTGGATGTTTCCCTCTGCGCTTCTATGGTTGACGCGCCCAAATGCGAGCTGAAAATGACGTTGTCAAGCTCTCTCAGTTTGCTTTTGAACTCGGCGTCTTCAGCTTTGGGTTCTTCTGTGTAAACGTCCACTGCGGCGCCAGCTAATTTTCCTTCTTTCAAGGCTTTGTAAAGCGCCTGTTCGTCAACGTTACTGCCTCTTGAGGTGTTAATGAGGTACGCAGTGGGCTTCATCAGGGAAAGCTCTTTTTCGCCTACAATCACGGCTTTTCCACCTGTGTGGATGCTCACGTAATCTGCTTTTGTGAGAACTTCTTTTTTGGACACGTATTTTATGGTTGAATCAAGACAGGGACATATGTCGTATCCTATGACTTCCATGTCAAATCCGCGGCGGGCTAACTCGCCCACTCTTTGCCCAATTTTCCCGCAGCCTAAAATACCCAGCGTCTTGAAAGAAAGCTCAGTTCCCTTGAACTCCGCTTTTTTCCATTTGCCAATTTTCAAGGAATGATGCGCTTGCGGAATATACCGTGAAATATTCAACATTAAGCAGAGGGTTAGTTCAGCAACCGCGTTAGTGTTTCCAGAAGGCGCGCACTTCACAACGATGCCGTTTTCGGATGCGGCAGCCACATCAATGTTGTCGTAGCCGACTCCTGCTCTGCCCACGATTTTCAGTTTCCCCCGTGCACCTGCCTCAAGGACTTCACGGGTTACTTTCGTGGCACTTCTCACGATTAACGCGTCAAACTTGCCTATGTCCGCAATAAGCGAGTTCAAATCCCTTTTCCGACTATCTGTCTCTATGCCTAACTCTTCGAATACTCTTATTCCTTCTTTTTCCAAGCTATCGTTCAATAACACCTTCACTTTTGCCCTACTCCTTCAATTTAAGTGAATTAATATGCGGATTATACATCCTGAGCGCCATCACTCTTAAGCTTTTTTGACATAGTTCAGTGCTTCTTGTACGCTTTGGAACCCGTACTTCACTTGACTGAACTTCTTCTTCAAGGCGATGATGTCTTCTTTAACTTCGGAAGGTTTACGTTTGCCCTTTATAACGCTGATCATCAGGTCGCATAAATGTTTAACATCGCCTTCTTTGAAACCTCGTCTGGTTACGTCTTGGAACCCGATTCTTAAGCCTGACGGGTCATCTTTACTGCCCTGATTATCGTAGGGCAGCAGGTTCTTGTTTAGGATTATGTTTGCGTCTTCTAAGTCTTGAGCGATTTTCTTACCGCCGCCGAAGCTGCGGATATCCACGGCGATTTGATGTGATTTTGTGAAGCCTTTCTTTTCAGCAAGCACTTTAACGCCGTTCTCGCACAAGTATTGTCCTGCGGTTTGAGCATTCTTTACTATTTGTCTTGCTAATTCTGCGCCGAAAAGCTTCATCTCTAAAGCGGCTATTCCAAGAGCTGGCAACCTGCCCAAATGCGTGTTTGAAGCGGTAAGGGGGAAGATCGCGAATTGAATCTTTTTCACCGCCTTCTCAAGGGCTGGACTCTTTGGGTTGCCCATGATAACTCCGCCTTGTGGACCTGGGAAGGTTTTGTGAGTTGAAGAGGTGATGAAGTCTGCGCCTTCTCTGAGTGGGTCTTGGAAGACTCCGCCCGCTATTAAGCCTAGAACATGTGAGGCGTCGTAGGCTACATACGCGCCGACTTCGTCGCAAACAGCCTTTAACTCCTTGATTGGGTGCGGGAATAGGAAGAGGCTGCCGCCGAAGGTGACGATGCCTGGTTTAGCTGCGCGTATTACTTGGGCTGATTTGTCGGGGTCTATGTTGAATTCGTCAACATTGTAAACGTGGTTTATGTTGTCTAAACCTACTATGTTGCCTGCTAGGCCCGTGTAGTCATGTGAGATGTGCGCGCCGCAGCTTAGTGGAGTTACGACCATTGTGTTGTTTTTTGAGGCTAAGGATAAGCCTTTAAACGTGGCTAGGTTTGCGTGTGTGCCTGAGACTAAGCGTACGTCTGCCCAGTCGCTTTTGAAAAGTTTTTTCATAAGGTCTGTGGCGTAGTCTTCGATGAGCGACATGTATTTTTGACCTTGGTAGTATCGTTTCTTCACGTGACCCTCTAGGTCGTTTTCGCCTTCCGCGTATCTGCCTTCCAAGTCTGAGGAGAGGCTGAGCATTTGCTTGACGGCTGGCGACTTCAGCCCTTCGCTTGCAATCAGGTTTATGCATTCTGAGTCGCGGTAATTTTCATGGTTGCGGCTGGCTTCTATCAGCTTAATGAAGCGGTCTGTGAAGTCTTCCATCTTAATCGTTCCCCTCTTTAACACAACCGAGAATAGAGTTTGCTATATTTAGCAATTACTGGAAGCAGAACTGTTTCACGACATGTGCAGATGGGCGTGGTTTCGTTGATGTGGGAGTTTTAATGAGCGATAATTTTTAGGTGTGCCTAAAAGTTTATTAGGGCGCTTGCAGACACGCTAATTTAGGCGTACCTAAAATCTGGTGGAAAGATGCCTCGCAGAAGTGTTGAAGACTACCTCAAAGCAATATACGACCTATCACAAAACGGAAAACCAGTAAGCACTACAGATATTTCGCGAACATTAAAAGTTGCTCCAGCCAGCGTAACTGAAATGCTCAAAAAACTAGCTGAAAAAGGCTACATCACACACTCTCCATATCATGGAACCATACTTACAAGCGATGGCAAACGAATCGCCGAGAAGACAACGCGCAAGCACCGCTTACTGGAAAGATTTTTGCATGACGTTTTAAAAATTGACGAGACGAAAGTCCACAAGCAAGCATGTGAAATGGAGCATTCCCTTTCAGATGAAGCTGAAGAGTCGCTGTGCAGGTTTCTAAGACACCCTGAACATTGTCCAGATGATGGAAAAATAATCCCGCCTTGCGACCTCCAAGTAAGCAGCTGCGCAGAATGCATCCAACTGCACAATAAAGGCTTGGAGGAAGCTGGAAAACACAATCAAAACTTAGTTTCAGTAAGCAATCTCAAACAGGGGCAATGTGGCAAAATCTCTCTCATCAGAGGCGGTCATAATATGCTTCAGCGACTGCTAGACATGGGACTTACACCTGGCACAAACATATGTGTTGTAAGAGTCGCACCACTCGGAGGTCCTGTTGAATTGTCAGTTAGAAATTCAAAACTGGCCCTTGGAAAAGGCGTCGCCTCAAAAGTTTTTGTAGATTTGGAAAAAACCAGCTAGCACCCGGTGAGTTTATGTCCTGTCATTCTTATCCATCAAACAAAAGGGAAACTAGCCAAAAAACTAGCAAGCGCCTTACGATAGCCTTGGCTGGAAATGCTAATGTTGGGAAATCCGTCATTTTTAACCATCTGACAGGATTACATCAGCACATCGGCAACTGGCCTGGGAAAACAGTTGAAAGAGCCGAAGGAACACTGCATTTCAAAGGCTACACAATAGACATTGTTGATTTGCCGGGAATATACTCGCTTTCCACTTATTCATTGGAAGAGTTGGTCTCAAGAAAATATATTGCAGTTGAAAGACCCGACGTAGTCATAAACGTCGTAGATGCTTCAGTCCTCGAGAGAAACCTCTTCTTCACCTTGCAACTTATGGAACTGGAAACCCCGATAGTTATAGCACTGAACCAAATGGATCTTGCGAAAAACAAAGGTATCCAAGTGGACATTAAGAAACTGGAGCAGCTTTTGGGAGTACCCGTCATGCCCACCGTTGCCGTAAAAGGCGTTGGCATTGACAAACTTTTGGAGAAAGCCATAGAGACAGGTGAAAAAGAACAGGTGAAAAAGCAGTCCCAAGTGACTTATGGCGAGGAAGTTGAAGAAAAAATTGGCAAGCTCATTGAAAAAATGGAAAGCATCCAGTTTGTGTATCCACCGAGATATGCGGCTATTAAGCTGTTAGAAGGGGATGAAGAGATAGAACGAGAAATCCAAAGGATAGACCCGCAGATAGCATCCGCCGCCAAAAAACTTGCAGATGAAATTGAGAATATCCATGGGCATGGATGCTCGACCGTGATAGCTTCGGAAAGATATGAAGCTGCTGGCTGCATCGCCCGAGCGTCTCAGAAGCTGGTGTCTCCGATAAAACCCACTAAAGTGGAGAGACTGCACAACTTCACCACTCATAAAATCACTGGGTACCTCACACTCATCTTTTCGATGCTTCTGATCTTCTACGCCATCTTCACCTTTGGCGACTACACCTCAGGACTGCTAAGCGACGTGCTGTATGGTTTGGAGCCGCTCTTTGCAAGCGCGTTTGGAACAGGAATAGTAGGTGACCTAATATGGGGTGGCGTTATGGAAGGGCTCATAGCGGGCATCACAATAGTCTTGCCTTACATAACTCCTTTTTACCTCATACTATACTTCTTGGAGAACTCAGGATACCTAAGCCGAATCGCGTTCTTGATGGATAACGTCATGCATAAAATCGGGTTGCATGGAAAAGCATTCATCCCCATCATGCTCGGCTTCGGCTGCAACGTTCCCGCCTGCTTAGGATGCAGAATAATGGAGACACAAAGGGAAAGGCTACTTGCAGCGTTTGCTGTAACACTTGTACCTTGCGCCGCAACCACAGTCATCATACTCGGTCTCGTAGGCAACTTTTTAGGCATCCACTGGGCATTGGCACTTTACCTTTTCAACTTTCTAGTAATCTTCGTTCTGGGAAGACTGGCGTTCAAAGTCGTCCCCGGTGAACCAACCGCGTTAATCATGGAAATGCACGACTACAAGTGGCCACACATGAAAACCATTTTGAAACAGACGTGGTTTAGGGTGGCTGAGTTCATCAAAATAGCGTTTCCCCTCATAATTGTTGGAAGCTTTGCGTTGAAGCTGGCTGAAGTTTCGGGTGTGCTGGAACCCATAGCAGCAGTGCTTAGTCCCGTAACGGTTGTGTGGCTAGGCTTGCCAGCTATTACAGGAATAACGCTGATATTCGGCGTGCTGCGAAAGGAGCTGTCGCTGGTTATGCTTGGCGCTCTTCTGGGGACAACCAATTTTGCCCAAGTCCTGACGCCAGTTCAGATGATTGTGTTCACTTTAGTGGCGATGTTTTACATACCCTGCATAGCAACCATCGCAGCGCTATGGAGAGATTTCGGCTGGAAAAAAGCACTATTCATAACAGTGTTCGAAATAGCTTTTGCAATACTCTTGGGCGGAGTTGCCTTGAGATTATTAACTTTAGTCATGTAATCTAAACTTATCTGCTTAAGAGACGGGTACCCAAACAGATTCGAGTTCTGTGGTGTGGCTGCCCATCCCCCGAACCCAACTGGTTTCAGCATCTTCTCGTCTAAAACAGGCGGATCTAAACTAGTGACCCATAAGGTGCATGTTGGAGAGTTTTTCAACCAGCTCGATTGTTTCTTCATCAAAGCTCGTGGCGCGAGCAATGTCTGTCAGAGTCACCATGCCCACCAGCTTGTTTCCCTCGACTATAGGCAGTTTCTTTACTTTGTTTTCAAACATGAGATTGGTAGCTTCGGTGATTTCCATGTTAGGTGTTCCTGTAATAATGTGGCTTGTCATTACTTCGAAAACGCGAGTCTCCTTAGGGTTCTTGCATTTTTCTAGGACTCTTTCAAGCAAGTCTCTTTCCGTCAAGATTCCCACAGTCTCTCCGTTGCGAATAATAACCAAGCTGCCAATTTTCTTTTCATTCATAAGCTTCACAGCTTCATGGACTGAAGCGTGCGCTTGCAAAGTGATTACTTTTTTAACCATTAAGTCCCTAATCTTCATCGGCATCCGCTCTAGAACAAGTTGTGCATAACTTGATAAAAGAATTGTGAATTTCACCTACTAATTAACGGTTAAAGTTAGAAACCGAACTAAAAGCGAGCCTTGATTGAATAAAATTTAAGAAAAACCTAAACGCGTTTTTAAAAAAGTAAGTGTTGGCGAACGTCTTATTCGCCCCAATCTTCACCTTCAATAGTTAACTCTTGAAGATCTAAACATGCACCTCCACAAGTTTTTTTCTTAACCTCAAGCTCAAGCCCGCAACCGGGACAGCTCAGTATTTCTCCTGCTTCCACGTCACAGGGAACATCCAGCTCTGAATCACAGTCTGGACACTTAACTGAGCTGCCCTTGGTTTGAAGACTTGCGCTTTCAGGATTAATCATCGTGCCTCACTTTTGTTGCTCTCATAGAGAGTTAAATGACTATTAAATATTGTGACTTTTATGCAACAAATTGCACCATTTTTGTGCCATTTGGTACGAAAGCTGCTGAGGAGACAAAACAACTGCAATTTAGAGGAAAAGTAAACAAGAATGGTGGGGCTGCCCGGATTTGAACCGGAGTCTATAGAGCCCAAGTCTACAAGCCTAGACCAAGCTAGCCGACAGCCCCGCGTGTTTTGCCGTTTATCCTGCAACGGGTGGCAGAGAAAGATAATTTCGCATGCGCCATAAAAACCTTAGCCAAACGGGCAAGTCTCTGAACCGCAAGACTTGATCTTTGCCAAAAATCGAGTTTAGTTTCTGTCTTTATAAAAGGGAGGGGGAGTCGTTTCTGAGCAGCAGTGGCGTTTATTTTTTGCGTATGCTGCATTGAAGCACTTTTGGGCAGAGGAGGCATTCTTCTGGCAATGGTGCATCGTGTGGTCGCGCGTTCAGTAAGCTGGAGAAGTGGGCGCATTTTGCTGGTGACTCGAATACTTTGGGGTATTCGGCTGGTTTTACGTCTACGATTTTCATGTTTTCCATGGTTATGTCAAGTTTTGAATTGCAGTGCGGACAAGCATAGTATGACTGTCTCGGTATGGTAGATGAGTCTGTTAAGACAGAGGGTTTTTCGAACGGTTTTTCGCATCCCTTATAGGGGCATCTAAGTTTTTCGTGGTTGGAATGCGAGTGGAAAAACGGCATGCGTCATCTACCTTACTGTTACTTTTAAGTTGTATCGGTACTCTTAATATTTTATAAATGTTTCTGAATACACGAACAACACAAATACACATGATAAAAAGAGCCTCGGGCGGGCTTTGACCCCGCGGCCTGCTGCTTACGAGGCAGCCGCTCTACCGGGCTGAGCTACCGAGGCACCACGCAACCGCTAATTCAGTGTTGTGCGCACATTTTTAAATGTTCGGAAAGCACATTGCTCCCTCAAGCGTCAATTTTAAAAGGCTTAGCCGTCCTAAACTAAAACTGCGGAGTTTGAATTGGGAATTTTGGGTGGGGGCTTGTTTGATTGAATAAAGCAAGAGCTAACAAGGGCAGTAAAGGCGGAACAAGCAAAGATTTAGGCGAACGGAAGCTCATTAAGCTCATACAGAGCCATCTGAGCGTCATGCCAGGTTTGCCTGTGCCTTTTGGAGATGATGTTTCCGCTGTCGACATCGGCGGTGGACGAGTTGCAGTTTTGAAAACTGACCTGCTTATTGGCAAGACTGATGTGCCGCGTGGCATGAGCCTTTGGCAGGCAGCACGGAAAGCAGTTGTGATGAACGTCAGCGATTTTGCAGCCAAAGGCGTGGAGCCTGCGGCGCTACTTGTTTCGCTTGGATTGCCAAGGGATTTTATGCAAGAAGACGTGGAGGAGATAGCGCGCGGGTTGAATGCTGGAGCACAGGAGTACGGCGCCTACGTGGTCGGCGGCGACACGAGTGAAGCTTCGGACTTGGTTGTGTCAGTTTCGCTTTTTGGAACCGCTAAGCGTGAAACACTTATGTTGCGCAGCGGCGCTAAGGCAGGCGACACTGTAGCAGTTACAGGCTTTTTCGGCAAGACAGCCGCAGGTTTGCGGTTGCTTCTGGATGGGTACGCTGCGTCAAAGGAGTTGCGTGATGTACTTTTGAGTGCGGTTTGTATGCCAAAAGCTAGACTTCGGGAAGGCTTAGCTCTTCGCGGTTCAGGCGCAGTTTCAGCGTCGATTGATTCCAGTGATGGCTTAGCTTGGAGCTTGCATGAACTTGCGCAGATGAGCGGAGTAGGGTTTGTGGTTAACAGCGTACCGATTGCAAGTGAAGTGCGCAGGTTTGCAGAGTTTAATAGGCTTGACCCGCTGGAACTGGCGCTTTACGGCGGTGAGGAGTATGAGCTTGTGGTGACCGTGAAGCCTAAACATTGGGCTGATGCAGAAGAAGCCATAGAAGCAGTGGGCGGATGCTTGCTGCCTATTGGCAAAGTGACACGGGACAAACAAGTGCTGGCTGATGTTGACGGCAAAAAACGCGTTGTTGAGGCGCGGGGTTGGGAGCACTTCAAGAGCAAGATTTGAACTGGCGATCCAACAAATAGTTCAGTATGGTTATGCATGAGGCGGCGAGGTAAGGCTGTTTTCCCAAACTGATTTTCTCTCCGTAGCGGAGCGCGTAAGCTTCAGCTTTTTTAGGTAAGCCCACATGGTCGCCTAACACGAAAACGGCGTTCTCAGGCAATGTAGCGTGGGTGATGTCTTTTCCGCCCTCTTCCAGAACGTATACGTGTGCGGTTTCCGCCTTAGCCTTCAAAAGCGCTTCGAAGCTTGTCTTGCTCGCGGTTATGCCTGGATGCGGTTTGCCAGAAATTACCTTTTTGAGGATGCGCTGCCAAGTGTCCACGTCCGTGCGCACATCATACAGTCTTTCACCGTCAATTTCTATGTGCAGCGGCGGATTGGGCGGACCATTCAAAACGGCGTGGAAAACAACGTTTTTGCGTAAGCCGTGCGAGAGGAAGAGGCTGGCGACGATGCACTCGTAAACGATGTCTAAGCGTCCTGCATCATGCAAGTTGTTGAAGTTTGCGTCAGTTTTTCCTAAACGCGAGAACAGTATGAATTGGCGTGGCAAGCAACATCACATGATATTGTATTGGCGTGTCTGCCTTTAAAAAAGTCGCTATTCCAAAAAAATCACAACGAAAAAACTGAAAACACCAGCATATTTGCCGCCTAATAGCCAATCAATGCAGAAACCTATAGGGGGAGGTCGCTATTGACGTTTTTTCACGCCGTTTTTCAGCCTTCATAAGAACCGTCTAGAATCAGTGTCAATATCCACTATCACTGCCTTATCCGTGAAAAGTGCCTTCTCCACCGCGCCTTCAAGTTCGCTTGGCTCCGTCACTTTTATTCCAGTTCCACCCGAATGCTCCGCGAAGTCCGCGAAATTGTAATTGTACAGTTCCGTCTGCCAGTTCTGGTAGCCTTCCACTTTCTGCTCCTGCTGTATCATGCCTAAGCTTTGGTTGTTCATGACGAAAACTTTCACTGGCATCTGGTATTTCAGCGCTGTCAGAAAGTCTGTCAGGACCATTGAGAACCCGCCGTCACCCGCAATGCACACGATCTGCCTGTCTGGGTAAGCAAGCGCCGCTGCCATGGCGCCTGGCAAGCCGAAGCCCATCGAAGCCAAGTAGCCGCTCATAACCATCTTCTGCGTCTTCTTCATCTGGAAGTTTCTTCCGAACCACCAGCAGTTTTCGCCCACATCCAACGATATCACGGCGTCAGCGGCTATTTTCTCGTTTAAAACTTTCATTATGTACGGTGGTCTGATTGGCTTCAAAGACGCATCAGCCTCTCGCTGCAACTGCCTAGCCCATTCTTGTTTCAGCTGCGAGACTTCGTTCAAGTAAGCCGCGTTCTGCTTTTCCTTCACTTTCTCGGTTAGTTTTGGGATGAGCACGGCGCTGTTGCCGAGCAAGCCGACCTCAACGGGATAGTTCTTTGCGATCATCTTCATGTTGATGTCTATTTGCACGGTTTTCTTTTCGGGAATCCGTGTGAGCTCAGAAAACGAAGAGCCAATGACTATGAGCAGGTCTGCTTTGCGAACAAGCGTTGCGGCTACGGTTGAGCCGATACCGCCGTGGCTGCCCGCATACAACGCGTGATCCTCGTCGATTACTCCTTTTGCTCTGAACGTAGTTATTATCGGCGCGGAAATTTTTGTGGCTAACTTCAGCAGTTTTGTTCCCTGTCCCATGGCGCCGAACCCCGCGATTACCGCTGGCCTCTCCGCTTGATCAATTACCCGCGCCGCTTTCTCAACCAGCGCGTTTTCCGATCCAAATGCGAGGTTCGGCATTCTTCCTTCAAGCGGCAGTATAGGCGCTTCATACGGCAGTTTTTGCACGTCGTTAGGGATTCCGATGTGAGCGACGCCTCTGTCAAGCAGCGCATGCCTCATTGCCAGCGTAGCCAGCGTTGTGGTTTGATCTTCGGACATCAGGATTTTGTTGAACACACATATAGGCTCAAAAAAGGAGTACTGGTCTATCTCCTGAACCGACCCAGGTCCAATAAGCTGCCGCGCTACTAACCCTGTCAGCGCCAAGACTGGAGAGTGATCCAAGCTTGCGTCGTACAAGCCTGTGGCTAGATTTGTCGCGCCGGGTCCTGAAACACCAAGGCAAGCGGCAACGTGACCCGTGAGTTTCCCGTAAGCTGAAGCCATGAACGCCGCTGTCTGCTCGTGTCTCACTTGGAGGTACTTGACTTTGCCGTTGCTTTTTCTTATGGCTTCCACGACGCCTAACGTGGAGGTGCCTGGGACTCCGAAGACGTATTGGACGCCCCATTCTGCGATTTGCTCTATTAAAACATCTGAGACTGTTCGCCCAGTCTTTTTCTCTTCCGTTTTGCCTGCTAAAAGCACGAAGGCGCTTTTTGGCGCGCCGCAGACAGGGCACACCCACTCTTTCGGCAGGTCGCTGAAATTCACTTTTTCTTTAGCTTCGTCGTAAACGTAGTTGCATACGGTGCAACGGTATTTTGCCATGCGAAAACCTCGAAAAGTTTTTATCAATACTTCAATGTTGCTTCGCTCTTATCTGTTTTTCTGGACGACCATACCACTGACTGGTTGTATGCGGATTAAAATTTAATTTTCTCTCTCTGATGTTGTCTGATGTTTACTTCTCTGCTGTTATGTACTTTTCTCGTATATGTCACTGTTCTCTCCTTACACATAAAAAAGGAAAATTTTGAGTTTGTTTTGTTTTACGCGCCCTTCTCAAACAGCAAGTAATGATTGACGAAAGCTGTCGCCACGGCTACGTTTCCCGTTGCTTGGTAGGTGTGTAGATGCCATCCTGCCTTTTCCCACTCCTCAATTACCTTGCCAACATTGTCATGGTGCCCAACAAGCACACATTTCCATTCTTTCAATTGCTCACCTCCCCTCTGAGTCGAATCTTGACAGAATTGACTGATAGCAAGATAAAAGTTGATGTACCATCCCTCAAAGAAAAGGGTTTAGGTTTGCGTTTCGAAAGAGACCTTACGGTCCGCGTTAGAGTATGGTGGGGTAACGAATGTTAAAACAAGTCTGTATTTGGCAAAACTTGTTGATTGAATAGAATTCAGAAAGTCTAACAAAAATAAGATGTTTAGTGGTTTGTGGCGGCGATTTCTCTGACTCTGGTCTCTATGAATTCAGCGACTTTTTCTTCGTTGTATTTCTTCTCTGCTTCTTGCGTTTCAAGGTTTGCGCGGATTGTTTTGAGAAGTTTTTCTATGTTCACAGGTTTAACTAGGTAAGAATCTGCTTTTCTGTTTACTGCTTCAATGGCGTTTTCCACCGAAGGGTAGCCAGTTATAATTATTTTGCGCATTCTGGGAACAGTAGTTTTCATTCTGTTCAGCAGTTCTGTGCCTTCCATGTCAGGCAAGCGAATGTCTATTAACGCAATATTGTAGACTTCTGTCTCAGTTTTTTTGATGGCTTCGTTTCCGTTTGCTGCTAAGTCCACAGTGTATCCTTCGTCGGAGAGTATGGTCTTCAGTGATTTTCTTATGTTTATGTCGTCATCGACAATAAGGATTCTGACGTTTTTATCCAATTTTTTCACCTCCAGTCTTCAATTTTTCAACGGGTAATGTTACAGCGAATGCTGTTCCTTTACCTAAGGCGCTCTGAACGGTGATTGTGCCTCCGTGCGCTTCTATTACGCGTTTGCAGATGGCTAAACCGAATCCCATTCCCTGAGCCTTCGTCGTAACCAACGGCGTGAAAAGCTTGGCTCTAACCTCTTCAGGGATACCTATGCCTGTGTCTATGAAAGCAATTTCCACGCAGTCCGTTTTTCGGGCGCTTCTGACTGTGAGTGTTCCGCCATTAGGCATCGCGTCTATGGCGTTTTTAATGAGGTTAACGAAGATTCGAATTATTTTGCTTGAGTCAACCATTATTTTCGGCTCGTCACATGTGCTGTCTACAAGTTTAATTTTTTGAGGAAACTTGACAAACCTCAAGGCTTCAGCTAAAAGCAGGCAGGGGGTGCTTTCCTCAAGTTCCAAATGTATTTCTCTCGAATAGTCCAGAAGGTCATTTATTATACTGTTCGCATGCTCAATTGCGCTGTCTATTACTTCCAGCATCGCCGTCTTGTTGGTTTCAGTGCAAGCGTCGCCCTTCTTTTTCAGGTAGTAAGCAGCGTTTTTTATACCTGTTAACGGGTTACGCAAGTCATGTCCAACCATCCCTGCCAGTTCACCAATTGCGGCAAGGCGCTCAGCCTTCAGCAGGCGCTCATTAGCCTCTTTCAGTTGTAATGTTCTTTTCTCGACTAGTTCCTCAAGATCTCGCGAGTGTTCCTCGATTTTCTTTCGCATTTCGACGCGTTCAGTAATGTTCCTCGCGATGCTCAAAATTGCCTGTTTCCCCTGATAAGTCACAAGACTGGAGCTAATCTCCACAGGAATTTCTTTTCCATCTTTGGTAGTGTGTGCAGTTTCAAAAATGTGTGTTCCAACTTTAGGCAAACGATCAATAAGACCCTGAACTTGCTTCCTGCTTAGATATTTATCGATACCTTGAATACCTAAAGAAAGCAGTTCTGCTCGTGAATAACCAAGAGCATTAACTGCGGCGTCATTTACATCAATAAAGGTTCCATCGAAATCGATAACCCAAACTGTCTCAGTCATTCCATTAATTAATTCCCTGTATTTTGCCTCGCTTGCCATTAATGTTTCTTCAGTTTTCTTCAGTTCAGTAAAATCTATGTCTGTGCCTCTATAGCCGATGAGTTTGCCCTGCTGATCAAGTATCGGTGCTCCACTAGTTGACAGCCATACCGCTTTTCCGTTCTTATGCACGTTCTTATTGATGAGTCCGTGAAAAGGTTGTTTTTGCTCCATAGTTTTTTGTGCTGTTTCTATAAGTTTTTCTCGATCTTCTGGGTGAAATAGGTCGTAGAAACGCTTTTTTCCGACAATTTCTTCTGGTTTGTATCCGAGGAATTTTTCCACTGTTGGACTAGCGTAAGTGTACATTCCGTGGGCGTCAATTTCCCAAATCCATTCTTCGGCGTGTTCTGCTACTTGCTTGAAGCGTTCTTCGCTCTCATATAGTGCTTTTTCTTTTTCTTTGCGTTCAGAAATGTCTCTAAGGATTCCTAACAGATATCGCTTATTTCTTAATTCAACCGTTGAAGCTGAGAGTTCTATTGGAACTTCTGTGCCGTTTTTTCCAATTACTGTAAACTTTATGGTTTTTCCTTTAAGCTGCCAGTCTTTTCCTGAAAAAGGCTGAGAAAGCCTCAAGTGGAGTCCCTGGTGCTGCGGCGGAAACAGCAACTTTTCAAGATTGTTACCAATTGCTTCCTCTTCTGTATAGCCGAAGATTCGCGTAGCAGCAGGATTCCAATAAACAATTTCAGCTGCTTCATCCATCAAGATGATGGCGTCAATTGCCGAGGCACTTATTGCATGGAACTTTTCTTCGCTTTCTTTGATCTCTTTAACTTTCTCTTCAACGAGTGCTTCCATTTGCTCAGCATATTCCTTAAGGCGCCACTCGTTTTCTCTTCTGCGGGTAATGTCATGAAATACGACAAGGTCAGCAGGCTGCTCCGCATAGTTGACTTTTTTTCCTTTTACCTCAACGAATCTATTTTCACCAGTTTTATCTGTAAAAAAAATCTCGTATGGTTCAACAGAAGCGCCCTGTAGTCTCTTCTGCAGATTTTTCAAGAGAATTGCTTTACTTTCTGCAGGCAAACTACTCACGCCTAAGAAAGGCTTACCGACTAACTCTTTCCTGCTTAGTCCAGTTATTTCTTCGAACGCATCATTTAATGCTAGGAGAAGTCCTTTTTCGTTAACTATGACTGCGGGGTCGGATAGAAGGTTTAGAAACTCTCTGTCTTCTTCACTTCTGTGTTTCTTCGTGTTCATCTAATAGAACCTCCACTTCTATCTCGTTTTCGTGCGCAGCTTCAAAGTTCTGCTGCATAAGGTGCACGTATTCTCGAAATGTCATTTCTGGAACGACCCATTTGCACAAGGGCCATTTATGCGCAGGCCACTTGCAGGTAACTCCACTTTTTGCGTGGAGATTTTTAATGAATAAAATCTCAAGGTATCTGGCACCTGGACCGAAAATTCGTTCAAGTGCATCTGAAAAATCGTCAATTTTCTGAGGGATATCTTGTCGCTTGACGTTGAAGCTCTCCTCTAAATGGAAGTATAAGGTTGTTTTCACGTTTTCACCTAGAGAGGATAAGGCTTCATCTATGGCTTCCAGTAGGATTTGCTGAAAACTTTTTGATGTGTTTTTTTTAGCCATTTGTTTTTTGTCTCTTCAATCTTTTCTGCTGCTTATTTCGAGTTTTTTGCATGGCACTTCAAGAATTGATGCAGCACAAAGAATCTGTTTCCTACTTAACCCTAGAATTTTTCTCGGCTCTTCTGCGAGCATTTCCAGCTTACTTGGAATTTCATTCATAGGCGAGTTCCGTTCTTGTGGATGATTGCGGGTATGTTTGCGTTCGTTTCCCTCAAACAGTATTTGCCCGTCTTTCTATGACTTGAACTAGGAGGCTGTCGAAATCGGGTACTGTTTGAACCACTTCTAGAGTATGCCCACGATTTTTGGAAACCACCGTGCGAACTAAGGCGTTAAACGTGTAATAAAGAGTTATGAATTTCGAATTCTAATCTAACAAAAAGTTAGCATCTTAATGGGTAGAAATGCGTTTTTGATTAAAATTTGATGCAAAAAAAGGAAAAAAAATAGTGAGTTATGGCACGTGGCTGGAAGCCACGCTTCTTCTGGAAGGCATGTTGAGGGCGTGGCTGGCGTGAGAAAAAAACGGTTAGAAGGCATTCGGGGGTTTTTTAGGTGTCTGAAGGCTTGAAAAGCGGGTTTTTATTATCATTATCGTTATTATAGTATACGGATATACGGATACTTTTTCTGAGCCTGATGGCGAAAAAGGGCTAAAAATAGCGAAAAATCGGGTCTGAAAGGGGTTCTTTAGTGTTTGCGTTTCTTGAAGTAGACAAGCAGACCTGTGATAGCAAATAGCACTGACAATACAGTAGCTGCGACCCATATTGTTAGATGCTCTGGCACAGTGATTGGTTTCTCAACGAAGAAATTAATGCTTTCAGTGTCAAGATGGTGAGCGCCTTCCCACCCGATGCAATGGTGCCACCAACCACCTCCCTCAAAATTAGGTTGAACTGTAAGAGTGGCGGTAATCCTGATGTCATGGCGTCCAAAACCCAAATTATTCATTGAAGTTGAAAAGTTGTTCAGTGAACCTTGTTCACAAAGCAATCCTCCATCAAGAAAACACTTTACATTAGAATATGTGAAAAGGAAACAACTATTTTCGCTCTCCATAGAGACTGTCAAGTTGATATTATTGGAGAAGTAAGTTTTGTTCATTTCTGGTGAAGTCACTTGTATTGAGGGTGGGATAAAGCTAAACATTGGGTCTGCTTTCCCACTTTCAATAGAAATTGTTCCAGCCAACGCTGAAACCAGCAGCGTAAAAACGAAGGTTGCCGTTAAGATTCTTCTTTTGCTGCCTTCGCTGTTGGACATCCTCAGAACTCCTGCGCTGTTTCTAAATATAATACGGGTTTTAGGTGGGGTTTAAGCGTTCTTGTCAAGGTTTCTTGACAAAGCCTTAGTCAAACTTTCTTGACTAACTATCCTATCTGGATGAAAGCTGAAATAGAAGCAGAATAAGATACGTTTATGCGTTGTTTGCGCTGTGGAGACTGCTGCAGAGAAACCGAGATGCTTCTTTCTACGGCAGACATTGCCCGCTTGGAAGGGAAAGGCTACCGCGGGGAATTTTTCGTGTTGTTCGATAAAGAAGGATATGCTCGACTGCGGAACCTGCATGGCTGCTGTGTTTTTTATGATGCTGAAAATCGGCGGTGCAAAGTTTATAGGTTCAGACCGTTGGGTTGTCGCCTTTACCCCGTGATTTATGATGAGGAAAAAGGGATAGTTGTGGATGAGGTTTGCCGTGCGAAGGGTAAGTTGAATGAGAAGCGAATGGCGCGGAAAGGTGTGAAGGTGCTTAAGCTTCTGGAGAGGATAGATGCGGAAGCTGAAGGCAGACGTAGTGCACAGTAGTTTCTAACGTTTTTAGCTGTTTCCGCTTCAGTGTAGCGATGCCTGTGTTTCTGGGATGACCTTTTTTGGGTTGAGGATGCGGTTTAGTCGGGAATGTTAGGTGAAACGAATGGAAAGTTTTATATATTTATTGGTTGGATAATCCAACCATAACTCACAACGCGACAAAACCCACAAACACCATTCACACTTCCGAAGATAGCGTCTGTAACTTACAAAAAAGCCTGTGATAAAAGCCGTGGATGTCGTAGCAGAAACCGTTGGGGTTTAGCTTAAGCTCTCCAGTTAGACCCCAACGGCAAACGCTACTCGGTCATTACTCTTCTCTGTCTCGAATTGATGCACATATTTTTTGCTTATTACCTAGGCAAAGACCCTGGTTTTAACGCGTGACCCTGTCAGTCACTCATTAGAACCGCCACTTTGCCCTCTCATTTACCACGCATCAGCTATAGCCTATCTAAAGTTAAAAAGCCACTCACGAAAACAAACAAAATTGCTTATTGCTGGCAGGTTTTAAATACTTACTCGAATAAACATATCGAATTGTGAAGGCAAGGCATATGAGCAAAGTGCCAGACACGCCAGAAAACATGAAAATGTGTATCTGCGCCACATGCCCAACTTACAAAAAATGCGAGTTAACAGGCGGACTCTTCTGCGCTAAAGGCAAAGCCAAAGAAAAAGCAACAAAAGAAGGCTGCTTGTGTGCTAGATGTCCAGTCTACGCCAAACACGGCTTGAAAGGCAGCTACTTCTGCCGCAAGCCTGCCAAACTATTATGGTGGATCCTAGGGCTAGCAGCAATCATAATAATCGTCGCCGTCATCGTTTGGCTTGTGCTTTCAGGCGTCTTATCAGCGCCACCAGTGGAAGCTCCACTTGACGATGTTCCTCAGTAGGCACATAAACGTTACATGTAACAGCAAAACCAAAGCACTAAACATCCATCTTTTTTATCTCAAAGCATTCAGCCATCTTCCCAAAGTTGCGTTGCCTAATTGCGCTTAGTTAATTATGACTGCTTCAGGGTGGTTTACAATGTAAAGCCTTAGCTTTCAAAGAGTATCAGTGAAACGTTAAGCGTTTCATCGACAAGCTGCCCGAGTAAAACAGGCTCAACTTTAGAGAGAGGACGGCGCCAATTTGTTCAGGAAGCCCAAATATTTTTAGCTTAATGAGCTATTAGAGTTCAACATCGCGTGCGCTATGAAGGAAGGATGAACATGACGAGAATAAAGTTCTTCGCAGTTTGCGTCGCTGTTCTAATAGTATCATTAACTTTAACTGCAGTGCTTCTCGGGGTTTTCGGAGACAGGAGAATACGTGTTGCATGCATCGGCGACAGCATCACCGAACTCTGTACCTATCCGTGCGAACTGCAGACCCTGCTTGGCGCCGACTACAATGTGAGTAACTTCGGCGTTAGCGGATCAACAGTGTTGACTAGTAGCCATAGCCCGTACATTGAGAAGGCAGCGTTCCAAGACGCGAAGAAGTACCTGCCCAACATCGTTGTTATCTTGCTTGGAACCAATGATGCCCGCTTAGACTATTACAAGTATATTGATGATTTTGTAGCCGACTACGAGCAACTGATTCGCGAAGTGCAAGAGCTTGAAAGCAAACCGAAAATCTTTCTTGTGACGCCGCCTCCAATCTTCGAAAACGACCTTTACCTGAGCAACGAACATCTGTTGGAAGGCATCATCCCAGGCATTGAACAGGTGGCAAATGAATTTAATCTGACTCTGATTGATGTTTACACGCCTTTAGCGGATCATCCTGAATATTTGATGGATGGGGTTCATCCTACCAACGAGGGTGCACAGTTCATTGCCAGCGAAGTCTCTAAGGCGATTTTAGCCGATTAGTTTCTTTAAGACAGGGATTTTTTTCATAAGAAGGATTAATCCGAACGTAATAGCGAAAGTAGCAATGGCGATTAGGGGAATCCCGATGACTGGGTTAATCGTTGTAATGCTTAACGTGAACCCGAAGAATCCTCTTTGAAGCGACATCAGAATAATTATGTGAAACATGTAGATCGGCAAAATATTCTTGCTGATCGCCTGAAGAACTTTGCTGAGGTGGGGATGGTTGCTTCCTGGCCAGTTGGCTTTGAACCTGCTTAAGATCATGAATGAAGCAACTGAAGCTGTGATTACGTTTGCGGTTAGGTAGTCGAAAAAGAAGAAGTCTTGTCCTAGGGCTGGGAAAAGAAAGTGCATTACCCACGTGCCAGCTATAGTCCAAATTGTTCCTAGGAAAAATAGCCCGTACAGAACTGCGGGGCGCACCTGTTTCTTTTGCAGGTATGTGCCTAACACGAAGTAGCCTATCCAGCCGCCGAACACGAAAAGAGTGTCGACTAAGACAAAGCCCGTCATCAATCGGAGCAGGGGCACAATGGCTACGCCTATGAACCACAGAATTATGAGGTACCTGAGAAGGTTTCGGCTTCCATGGGCTACGACTGCACGTAAAACTGGGGTGATTAAGTAAAGTCCAGCTATAAGGTAAAGAAACCAGACGTGGTACCAAGGTCCATAGAACAGCCCCATCACTATCGCCTGGATAACGCCGTCGAGGGTGACTGGTGTCTGGGTGACGAAAAAGCCCCATGCAAGGTAGATTGCGCTCCAAAACGCGTATGCCAAGCCAATGCGTTTGGCTCTTTTTTTGAGGAAAACTTTGATGGGCTCGTTAATCTTGGCGGGTTGAAGCAGCAAGGCGCCGCTCAGCATGACAAACAAAGGAACGCAGGATAACATCAAGGACTTGTAAACTGCGGCTGTCCACCAGTACGTGGCTGATTCAAGAGGGATTTGGTAAATTGGCGTGTAGTACTCGTTGGTTGCGTGAAGTATTATTACCATTAAGATTCCGACGGTGCGGATTAGGTCTACTGGAAGAGAAACGGCGTCTTCGTTTTTTTTGTTTTCAGGTTCCGAGATTGTTATTTTAATACACGCTGACCATTATGCAGAATAATCGAACGTTGTCTCATTTCATTTATTAAATTTGTTCTATCATGCATAAAGATCATGAAGAACTTCAGCCGCAGATTGGTGGTTAATCAGCAAAACCCCGCGTTCATGTGTCCCCTAAAAAGCGGTTCACAGCCCATCTGTTTCCCTGTTTTCTCGGAATACTGTTTTTATACACGCTTGGACTTTGCATAGAGAAAAAGGAAGCTTTACGTTGACTATTACCGTTGACGACGCAGGCAGCGGCGACTTACTTTTCGGCGTGGTCATAGGCGCCTACCGCGAGGAAACCGGTGAGTTCACGTACGACCTCATCAGCGTCAAGTTCTACCAAGAACGCTTCGGCAAGAAAGAGTACTTGCAGGAGGCTTCACGCGTCACGGCTCAGCTGATTGAAAAGCTGAAAGTGAAGCCTGACGAGGCGATACACGTTTGCCAAGGCTGCATTTTCGACGTTGCTGTAGCTGACTTGCAGAAGGTTTACGGGGAAGAGCGCGTTTGCCGCGTGAAGGTGACTGGCGAGGCGCAGCGGCTGGTGGAGATCGCGTATCTGGATGAGATTCGCAATTTGGGTTACGAGCCTCTTGCTGAACGGGAGGCTAAACGGGCGAAAAGCTTCTTCCACATGATGCGGTGGCTGAAGGAGAACCCCAAGATGCTCAAGTATGCCAAAACGGGGTTGCCGCGGCTGAAACGCTACCGCCTGTTCCAGGAGGCGCAGCGGGAGGAGGGCATGTATGAGGCGGTGTGCAGTGAATGTGGCAGCGCCTGCGAAGTGCCTTTTAAGCCTGAGCCAGACCGACCTGTTTATTGTCATGTGTGCTGGAAAAAACGGAAACCTCGCCTCGCAAAGAGACATAAAAGGAAAGTAGTACGTCCTTAGTTTGAAAGCGAAAATGTTTTAAGCGTTCACGTTGCAACCTCAGCGGTAAAAGCGAGTGTTAAAACAATGACTCAAGTTGACGAGCCGAAGAAGTTGGGCAAAAACGAGCTTTACAAGTGCCCGTTCCCGCATGTGCACCCGAAGCACAAGCAGGCGTTTTTCAAGGATTTTGACGCGCACTTCCGCATTTTCAGCAACCGAGAAGACCACTTTGAGGTTGCGCAGTTGCATGAGCAGCTTGCTTGGGAAGCGAAGCGCGTAGCGTCTGAGAAAGGCAGCATTAGCGAGGAGGATATGCGGAATATTTCGCTTGCTGCTTGGCTGAAAGCGGTGGAGAAGAAAACGGGCAAGCCGATTCAAGTGGTTAAGCAGTAGAAAAAGAAGGGTTTACTGGACTGCTTCGACGCTTTTCACTTCAGGCACTTTTGCCTTGATGACGCGTTCGACGCCCTGCTTCAGCGTTAGCGCGGACATTGGGCAACCTACACATGCGCCTCGCAAGCGGACTTTCACTATGCCGTTTTCGACTGCTACGAGGTCTATGTCTCCGCCGTCGGCTTGGATCTGCGGTTTTATCTCCGCAAGTGCTTCCTGCACTTTCTCTTCGACTGTTTTACTCATTTTGTGTTTTCACCACGCTCCTGTTAGTTGTGCAAAACCATAAAAACGTTCCCGTTTTCAGGTTGGCGGGGGCATGGGTGAAACGTTGGCGGTTTTGCTGGTTCGGTTTCGTTGAAGAATTTTATTAGGGGGCAGTACGCAATATACTTCTGTCTGGGTGCAGTGCGCAGGATGGATGGAGAGGCGGAGCGGTTGGGGCGTTTGAAGCCCGAAGAGAAGGTGGCTATGGCTATAGACATGACTGACTTTTGCGTGCGCGTCTGCGCGGACGGCATCAGAGCTCGGCATCCAGGCATCAGCGAGGAGGAGCTTTTGGCGAAGCTGCGAGAGCGGCTGGAATGGTCTAAGCGCAGTCGCAGGCGGTGACTGGACGTTGGACGCTTTTCACGGTTTTGTTAGGCGGTTGATTGAGAGTTTTGAGGGTGCAGATTTGGATTATGCGTTTACTGGTGCTTTGGCGGCGAGTTTTTACGGTGTGCCGCGGACTACGAGCGATGTTGATGTGATAGTTGCGATTGCTGGCGAAGCTGAAGTGAAAGTTAAGGTTGCTGGGGCTTTGCGGCGTGCTGGATTGGAGGTTGACGAGCGCACACTTGACGTTGCGTTGGAGTCAGGCTACAATATAGCATCGTTCAGGTGTAAGGTATCACCGTACACTGTTGACGTTATCTTTGCTGGCGAGCGGCTTGAGAAGCGGGCGGGAACGGTGGCTGGTCTAAACACGTTTTTTCAGTCACCTGAAGGGTTAGTGCTGGCGAAGCTGCGGATGATTAAGGCTACGGTGCCGCGAGAGCGGTCGGTGAAGGACGAGGGGGACGTGAAGGCGGTTTTGGCGTTTGCTGAGGTGGATGTGGAAGCGGTGAAGCGGCAAGCCAGAAAAGACGGCACGCTCGCGATACTTGAAGGCTTAATGGAATAATTTTTGCTGCGATTTGAAGGCAAAATAGCAGCTGTCTATCTCAATCACCGTCGTCAGTTGGTTGGATTTATTTTTAGTCACGTACGTCCTCTATCGTTGCTTCACTTCAATTTAGCTGCGAGTTCCCTTGCATAGTCTTTTGTCCGCTTGACTTCGCCTTCCACAAGCGGTCCCTTTTGGTCCAACACAAGGGCTTTCAGAACTGGCAGCAGTTGGTTCATCTTCTTTTCTCTAAGCTTTTGAGCAATCTTTTCGGCTGCGCTCCATTCTTTATTCTCAATGCGCGACTTCTCAACGTTTTCAGGGTTTTCAGTGTCGAAGGCTGCGAAAGGCTTGTTCACCCATTCATCACTCTTCACTTTGCCCAAAAAGAATTTGATTGCAAAGCTCATTGTGCCAAATTTGGTTGGGGAACCGATAACGAAGAAATCGTAGTCCTTTCCGCTTAACTTCTTTACGTTTTTCAAATAGAAAAGGTCAACTTCTATTCCAGACTCTTTCAGTGTCTCTGCGATGGTTTCTGCGATTTTCTTTGTATTTCCGTAGGTGGTGTCATAAACAACTATGCCCTTCATATTCAAACTTCCTTTGTAGGTGTGTGTTTTCTTGTTCTTAGCTTAAATCGCTTCTTGCTTCGTGATTAGGTGCGCGCCAAATGCGGCGAGCCACATGAGTGCTGGGTAAATGATCATGCGTTCCATTCCGCCTGGACCTAAACCCAGGTAGAAGCTGCTGTCGTACGCGATGGTGCTGGTTACTGAGCCGCTTGCGACCATGCCGATTGAGAAGAGAGCTAATGCTGCAAGCGTCATGGCGCCCAGTATTATGCTTATGAGTGAGAAGGGTTTTTGGAGCACTTTTGATGATGCGATGGCTGATAGTCCTGCGAAGAAGAAAGCCAGTGAGGACACTGCGCCGTGTGGGACGGTGTAGGCTTTGGTGACGATGCCGACGCCCATTGCGCCTATAGCCATTATAAGCAGCAGGATGTTCAGGGTTTTGAAGTTGGGGCTGGGTCTCAGGAAGTATACTCCGTTGAGCAGCAGCAGACCTAGAAGGAAGACGGATGCGTTGAAAACTATTGCTGACGGTCCGACGCCGAGGTCGCTTACGTAATTGTCATGTATGCTGTAGCCTGGGTACAGTGCTTCTGCGATGATGAAGCATAGGATGAATTGTGTGGCTGCTATGAGAAAGAGGGTTCCTGCTACTTTTGGATAGTGCATGTGTTGCATTATTGTTGTTTGAAAGATAAAACTTTCCACTTTGCTTGTTATGTTTGTAGCTGCGTTAACGTTATGGTTCAAAATTTTGAACGGGGTGTTCAAAAATGCTGTATTAAATATCGCTTTGCAGTGCACTTACTCGTGCTTCGAAACTGCGAGGAAAGGAGAAAAAAGTTGTGGACTGTGCGGAAATGAAGGGGTTGTTGGAATGAGGCGTTCAAGATATGAAATCATGGCGGGGGTACTGGAGGCTTGTCTTATGCCGAGAGGTAAAACGCGCATCATGTGCAAGGTTAAGTTGAATTTTACGCAGGTGAATGCTTACTTGAGTTTGCTTATTTCGTTGGGTTTGCTTTCTAAAGTGGATGGGAAGTACGAAACTACGGATAAAGGGCGCCAGTTTGTGTCAGCTTACAACTATCTCGGCAGGATTGTTGGAATACCTGACTTGGCACCCCCCGGAATGGATGTCTTGAGGCTTTTTAGCGCCCGCTACCGTTGATTTTAGTTCTGTTTTGTGCGTGAGATGCGGCGCAAGGTTGGCGTGGCTTGTAAGTTTTATTAGGCGACTACGGTTATAGTGTCGTTTATTGCAAGTTTAGGTTCAGGGGATACGTGTATGCCTTCGTTAGCGAAAAAGAACAAGCAGAAAAAGAAGAAACATGAACAAAAGATGGGAAAGTAACGCAAATCTAGTTTGAATTTGTGTTAAGCTGGCTTTTTGTTTATGGTTGAGCTGTGTCTATCGAAGTGCAAGCTTTTCTGAGCAGGCGTATACTCGACTCCAATCTGCCTCTTAGTGAAAAGGCTTAAAGTTTCGTGTTTCCTATGTTTGTGGTATGCAGGATATTGAGCGAATTAAGCGCGTGCTTTTTCAGCATAAGGCTGAGTTGCGGAAGAAGTTTAAAGTGAAGTCTATCGGTGTTTTCGGTTCTTACGTGCGGGGCGAGCAGAAGCGGGGCAGCGACGTGGATGTGCTTGTGGAGTTTGAGGAG
>CAZUHG010000001.1:0-58642 GCA_964620515.1 uncultured Candidatus Bathyarchaeia archaeon | reverse complement strand
TTTCTTTCGTCAGGTGTTTCTATTCCATGGTCAATGCTGTTTCTGAGCAGATGTATCAGTGGCTCTCCAACTTCATCTAGCACCGTTCGATCAATTTCAATGTCTCTTCCTTCCATTACGAGGTCAATTTGTTTAGCTTTCTGCATTGAAAGGTCTCTTACCAACCTTGGAAATCTATCAAAGATTTGACTCACTGGAACCATTCGCACTTTCATTACGAGGTCATGAAGGTCGGATGTGAGACGGTCAATGTTTCCAGCAATGCGTTTTGCCTCTCCGTTTCTATTGTCCGAGGTCACTTGGAGCAAAGCAATTTTGTTGATGACTAGCTCGCCAACTAAATTCATTATTTTGTCAAGCTGCTCAAATTTCACCCTAACAGTCTGAGCAGCACGCACTTCAGCAAACAGCTTTGCCGCTTCAGTCACCTGGCCACTCTGCTCATCAGAACGAGGTTCTACGGGCGCTTCAGCGGGTTCTACGGTGGTGCTTTCAGCAGTTTCCATAGGCAGCTGCTCTGTTTCTTCTGGCTCTTCAAGCACAGCTACCTGAGGCACCTCCTGTTGAGTCTCTGCTGAACCTGCAGCATAAGCCTTAATTTCTATTTCAGCTGCTGCTTCATCTTCTATTTCTGGTTCAGCTTCTATTCTGTCTTTCATTTCGTCTCTTACTTCGGCTTCAACCACTGTTTCTGTTTCAATTGCTGTTTCAACTTTTTCTTTCTGCGGTACAGTAGGGCTGAAGCGAGCAACGCGCACGCTTTCTATCTCGCAAACTTGGCGGACGCATTTTTCAATTTCAGCCGCTTCAAATTTGCTGGTGATCGCTATCTCCAATCCGAAGTCAAGCTTTTCCTCTTTGAAGGCTTCAAGTTCTGTTTGGTCGGGCTGTGTCCTGATTATTTCTGCCAATTCGGAAATCTTGCTTAGAACCAAGATTGATCTGACACTTTTGAAGGCGCAGTCTCTGCTAAACTTCAGACCTACGAAATAAAAGTGCTCACCACAGCTTTCAGCCTTTAATATCGCTTCTTTTTCAGTTTCATCGAGTTCTATGGCGGTGGTTTCAATAGTTTCCGTGGGTGGAACCTGCGTTTCTTTTGGTTCTTCAGGCGGAGGAAGTTCAGTTGCTTCCTGAAGCTTCTGTGTGAAACCTGCAACATCAATTTCTTTTTCAACCATGTTCTGTATGTTGTCTAACTTCGCCGAGAGTGCATCTACACATTCAAGAAGAACACTGATTAGATTGCTTGAAGGTTTGCTACCCTTCCGCATGTCATCAAAGATGTCCTCCATAGCATGGGTGAGCTCTTGAAGATCTTTGTAACCCATCATGCCCGAAGAACCTTTAAGGGTGTGGGCTGACCGGAAAAGCATGTTGACAATTTCTATGTTTTGGCGGTCTTTCTCCAGCGTTAATAGTGATTTTGTAAGTGCACCAATGTGTTCTTTTGCCTCTTCGATGAATACTTCTCTATACTGGTTAGTATCTACTGTCAAACGACCACTCACCTTGCTCTTCAGAGCATGTGACGCTCTTCCAAGGCTGTTCGAATTCACTACTGTACAACTATCCATTGCCCCCTAACTGGACTATTTAGATTAAGTGTGTCTTTTTTCGCTACACCTAAATCGTAGAACGATCTATGACCGACGTTTGCCAGCGACTTTTGATAAACGCGGCAAGTAACATTGACACACGAAAATTTCGTACTTGGTTCACCGCTTAGCATCTCAGATTTTCCAGTTACAAGATAGCCCCCTTCTCGCAGCGCGTTCCAGAAGTGCATGTGAATTTGCTGTTGGCTTTCCTTTGCGAAAAATATCATAACATTCCTGCAAAGTATTAGATCTAAGCCATTATGCAAAGCAGTCTTCATCAAGTCATGCTTTTCAAAACGAATCAGCGGTCTAACGAAATCTTTCACTCGGTACGACTCGCCGTTGCTCGAAAAATACTTGTTAATTAACGAGTATTCAAGACCTTTCAGCTGTTTTTTGTTGTACTCGCCCTTTAAAGCTTTAGCCAAAGCATCCTCGTCAAGATCTGAGGCGAAAATCGTGACCTGATGATTTGACAACTCTTTACCGAGCAATCTATGAATCAAAATAGCCAATGAGTACGGCTCTTCACCTGTCGCGCAGCCTGCGCTCCAGATTCTAACTTCAGTAGACTTGAAAAGTTTTGGGAGAATGTTTTTTTCAAGGTAAGCGTACACATCGCTATCTCTGAAAAACGAAGTGTAGTTAATTGTCAAATTATTAAGAAAAAGATTGTACTCGGCTGGGTTTTTCTTCAAGTACCGTACATAACAGCGGTAAGTGTTGGTGTCAGTCGCCCTTAATCGAACAGCAAGTCGCCTTTTGAGATATTCTTCGCGGTAACAATTACAGTCAAGCCCAACCGTCTCATGCAGCAACTTTATCAGTTTTTGGTAAGCTACATTCTCAAGGAAGTCTTCAATTGACATCGTCTCACCCGGTTTCCTCATGTTTTGCTTGACTTGTGTGATTTCCATTTTCTCACGTTCGTGCCTTCACGTTTCCAAATTTCATCCCATCAAAGTGGGCAGTACATCTTTTTTCTCTGAGCTTTCATTGTCCAACCATTCTTTTCCTTTTTTGGCAAGCATCCTCTGAAGCTTATAACTGGGAAAAGTTATGAGGAACCCTTCTGCTGAACTGTTGTTTCGTTTGAAGCGGGCGTCAAAAATCACTGCAACCTCTGCGCAGAGCGCCTGCTTAATTAGAAGACTGTCGATGATCGCGTCAAAGGAATCGATAATTAGTTGCGGCGGGGTTGAAACAAGCTTAGTAAGCGTAAAATCTGCCATGGCGTTGAGGAAGGCGCACAGCACTATAGATCCCATTTCTTCTATCGCAGACATCACCATTTCTGAGGTGACTTCACCGTCCACTACATCGTTAATCATTAACTCGGCGATTTTCTTGGCTTCTTCTTCCTCGAAAATCAGCATAAGGTCACAGTCCGCAGTGCTCCTCAGCTTTATGAAAACGGCAGCGACAATCGTGTCATGTTTCGCATAAATTCTCGGAACAAGGTGAGGCGGCGAAATGTGGACCCTTGGCACGTCAATTTTTATGGGTTCATGCAGAACCTGTGAGAGGGTTGTGGTCGCATGTCCAGCGCCCATACTTCCAATTTCAAGTAGTATGTCAAGGTCAGTGAAGTTTTTTTTAGAGTTCATCATTCATTCACCAACTACTTTGATGTTTTCTGCGACTTTGCAATGCCCTCAGTTTCGTTTGGCAGGTTTTCAGCGCAAATCAGTTCAACATCATTGCTTTTAGTTTCTTCATCGATAATTTCATTAGATTTGCGTATCAGTAACTCTCGCAGTTCAGGGCTTGGAAATATCATGAGTTGCGCAGGTGCATAATAACCGCCTGCACGCTTGAAGCAAGCATCAAAAACTAGTGCTTCACCCGAGGTTGATGCTAATTTTATTACGAAATCGCTAATTATAGAGTCAAAGGGAGCGCCTACGAGTAGAGGCGGTGTTGAAATAAGGTTTATCCCTGTGAAATCGGAAATCGCGGTAAGAAATGACCCGATTAGAATATTGCCAAGTTCTTCTATCGCAGATGATTCCATGTAAGATACGCTTTCTTCGGCGAAAAGATTCTTTGTCATCATGGTCGTAATTTCTTTTAATTCAGGCATTTCAAAAATAAATAGAAAGTGGCATTCTAATTTTCCCACAAGGTGTATGTAAACCGCGGTTGCTGGCATATTGTGATCGTGATAGAACTTTGGCAGAATGTTAGGGGGAACAGTGCTGATTCGCGGTATATCTATCGTTATTTGCTGCTTAAGAATCTCCGACAAGGAAGTTGCAGCATGCCCTGCTCCGATGCTGCCAAGCTCCAAAAATATCCCTAAATCCTTCTTTTCTGCCGCTGTATTTGGTTTGTTCTTGATTTTTCTTTTCATAATCTCTTAATCTCTCCGTTGGAAAATCGAATAGCTACGGCGCCATTTCCAATGTTGAAGGTGATTCTACGTCCATACGAACCTCCAACATCCTCAGCAACCAACTTGATTCTGGTGGCTTTCAGCGCCATCTTGACGGCTTCAATGTTCTTTTCACCAATGGTCGGACCATTGCTGCTCTCAAGCTTGAATATGTTGGCGCCACCAGCTATTTTTGCAGAGAGGCGTGCTTCTTTTCCGCTGATTTCTCGCACAGCGTTTGCTAAAACAGGGATTGCAGTGTCGGCGAATTTGCCTGGAGGAAAGTCTTGCGGAGCGATGGCGGAGTTCGGAAGCATTATATGAGCTAATCCCCCACACCTACTTGTTGAATCGTATAGGCAAATGGCTACACATGATCCAACGCTTGTAACTAGTTCAATTGGTTTGCTTTCGACTCTCATCTCTGCCATGGCTACCCGCACCTCTTCGATGTTTGGGTTCATTTGAGGGTATGTTATGCATTCTGTTGCAATCTGTGCGCGCGAGTTCGGTTGAGTGCTCAGTTTTTGCAGTTTTATGATGTCGACTAAAGGAACTGTCTTTTCCACTCTTACATCTGTGGAATCTAACAGATTAGTCGGCAATGGATGCGCCTCAACAATACTTGGCGAGCGCTTCCATTACTTTCTGAGGTTGGAATGGTTTCACAATGAAATCTTTGGCGCCAGCTTTAAGGGCCTCAGCTATCAATGCTTGTTGGCCATAAGAGCTGACCATCACGATTTTTGCTGTTGGATTCGTTATCACTATCTGCTTGAGAGCTTCGATACCGTCCTTCGCTTTTGGTCCTGGTGGCATGACTATGTCCATCAGCACTAAATCGGGTTTTGCTTGTTGGAATTGTTGTATGGCTTCGTCTCCGTTGGACGCTTCTGCTATTACTTCATGGCCTGACTCTGCGATTATTTTTGTGAGCACTGCTCTCATGAATTTGGCATCATCTACTACGAGAACTGTTCCCATATCATTTCGCCTCGCATATACTCTTTTTTAACTCTGATTCTAAATATAAAAGTATTGTGTATTAATATATACGATTATACGTACTCGCGCACAACACTACAAGGACGTCTACATTTCAAACTCACCAAAGTCTCTTCCAAACTGATATCATTCCCAACGAAACACGTTTACACCAACAGAAGTGTATTTGGAGAGCAAAAATGACGTAAAATCAGTATGTGTAAAAAGGTTTTCAGCGGTTGAACTCTCAATATATAGCGTCTTTTCGTAAAACTTATCTTGTAACTCAGCATATAACTCGGAAAACGTAGTATATCGGATTTCGTAATATTCCGAAACCGGACTAACCGCTAAATAATATCGTAAGAAATCCGATACGTTGCGCTCATGGAACGTGACACAAAAATGAGTAAACCAATCGAAATTGAACACTTACAAAATGAAAAAGCACGATTGGAAGAAGAAGCACGCGACTTGGACGAAGAACTAAAACAACTAGAGACGCGCTCAAAAGTACTCAGCGAGAAAGTAGCAATTCAGGAATTAAAGAACAAAAATGCCGCAAAACAAGAGGCGATAAATCAACTGCAGTCTAAAATTAGCTTGTTGGAAACACAATTAGAGAAATCGTCAACGGCTGGCATCCTCCAAAAAGAAGCTACGGCTACAAGTGAAAATACTGAAAATGAGGAAGTCATGAAAGAAACAGTCAATGCTTCTGAAGAGAAACAAGAAAAAGACGATGACACAATTACGGTAACCGCATTTGACGAAGACGAAGAGCTAAGCGAAAACTTCGAGGAAGAAAGAGAAAGAAAAAAACGCGGACTTTTATACTAAAAAGGTCATAGCTGTCAAACTGATATTTCGTCAATTAATCCCGCTTCAGGATACGGAAAGACATGCGCTTTTTCTGGCTCAAAGCTTAGCGTTATGCTTGCTCCCACGTTAAACCATTTCTCGGTTAAAGAGGGCTTAATCACCACCACTGAATCCTCACTCTCAAGCTTAATCACATATCTTATGAAAGTGCCTTCAAACGTGATTTTTCCCACTACGCCCCTGAGCACGTTTCCGCCCCGTTTTTCTTTGTGCTCAACTACGAATACTTCAGGTCTCACTACTACAATTGCCCTCTCTCCCTTCTTTACACCTTTGCCAAAAGCGTGGACTTTAACTCCGCCGCGGAGTTCTATCACTAACTCGCCATTGGTGGCGTTCGCAACCGAGCCTTCCAGAAAGTTTGATTCTCCAATGAAATGCGCGACGAACAGGCTGTTTGGGTTCATGTAAAGCTCCTGCGGCGTCCCCACCTGCACGATTTTTCCCTTCTTCATAACTGCAATTCTATCCGAAATCGACATGGCTTCAGCTTGATCATGGGTAACATGGATAGCGGTCAGGTTCAAGTCCTTAGCCATTCTTCTCATTTCGTATCTAATTTCGTTTCTAACTTTTGCGTCCAACTGCCCCAACGGTTCATCCAAAAGCAAAATCTTTGCTCCAGCAGCTAATGCTCGAGCTACTGCTATTCGCTGCATCATTCCGCCGCTTAACTCGTTGGGATATGCGTCTAAACGTTCATGAAGCTTAACCATCTCAAGCACTTCTTCAACTATGGTGCCTGACGCCTTAGGGTCAAAGTTCTTAACTCTGGGACCATAGTTCACGTTATCCCAAACGGTCAAGTGTGGAAACAGGGCAAAGGTTTGAAAGACAAAGCCGATCTCCCTGTCTTCTGGCGGCACATCGTCCACTCGCCTTTCTCCGATGTAGATTTCGCCGCTGGTGGGTTCAATTAACCCAGCTATCAGCCTCAGCAGGGTGGTTTTTCCACAGCCGCTTGGTCCCAGCAAGGAGAAGTATTCTTTGTCGTGGATTACTAGGTTAACGTTGTCTAATGCGGTTATGTCTCCGAACTTCTTTGTTAAGTTAACTACGCGGACATCAGGCATTAATGAAGCCTCTCTTCAGACGTATACTATGATTATGAAAGTTATAAACTGCCATATCAGTATCTTCCTTTTCCTCTGGTTAGAAGCCTTAGCACAAGCAAAATTACGAAAGATAACAGTATCAGGATGCCGCAGCCGAGTCCAATTTCCGATGGAGTAGTTGGAACAACCTGCTTTACCCAGTTAACGATAACAACAGGCGCTGTTTGCAGTGTTGTTACCACAGCCAAGGTTGCGCCGGTTTCGCTTACGCTTCTGGTGAAAACCATTATAGCTCCTGAAAGAATCGAGTACTTCGTCAACGGCAACATTATCGTTCTGAACACGCCGAAAGGCTTAGCCCCCAATGTTCTCGCGGCTTCCTCCATGTCGAGACTTATCCGCTCGAACGCTGCCGACATAGACCTTACAAAATACGGGTAAGTGATAGCCAAATGAGCAAAAATTAAGAGAAGGAATTCAGGGATGAACGCAAAACTCTGCCAGAAAAACTTCAAGGAAACACCTAGCGCTATTGACGGCACTATTAATGGAATGTTAACTAGAACATCAAACAGTGTTGAAGTAAACTTGCCGAATCTTTTTCTGGCAATCAGTATAGCCATCGGCAACCCAATCACAAAACTAAGCAAAGTAACAATTCCAGCTAGCAGGTATGAAACAAGCAAACTTTGCCAGTAATTACTCCACACGCCTGAACCTGAAACCGCATCTGAAATGGTGCCGTTAAACAACGCTTGGAATGCCGGCAAAGCCACAAACAAGGACGGAACCAAAACTATAATAAAGAAAACTATCAGCGCGATGCTGTTTCTTGAGGTTGCGGCTTTTTTGTAACTCAGTTTTCTCTCGAAGCTAGGCCAAATCCCCTTGATTGGCAATCGCAACTTCGAACCGTAAACACGGATCAAAGCAAAAATTGAAATCGAAATTACTATCAGGATTAAGCTTGCGAACACAGTGGCGCCTTCGTAGAGAGCTGGATTCGAAACTGAAAACTCGTTTTTCACATTTTGAAGAAAAACTGGACCGTTTTCAAATAATCCTGCAACGATGAATGTGGCTCCTGTTTCCGAAAGAGAACGGGCAAACGAAAGAATGTACGATGCTATCAGTGCAGGTCTAAGTATCGGGAACGTGACTGTTCGAACCGCCGTGAAAGGTGCTGCGCCTAAGGTTCTGGATGCCCGCTCAAACTCCATTTTGTAGTCAAGTAGCGCTCCAACCATAACTCGAACTACGATTGGAAATGAAAAAGTGAAATGTAGCAAAGCGATAAGCAGCCAGCCTGGAGAAATCAGTGAACCGCCAAAAAGGGCAGACAACCCTTCAGGTCCATTCCAGAAAAGCAGCAGCGAATAGCCAAGCGCCGCCGTCGGCACGATAAACGGTATATCCGCCAAAGTGTCAAGAATGTTTAGCCACCTTGATTTTCCTCGAGTAATAAGCCAAGCTAAGGGAACACCCGCCACAACATCCAACATAGAAACCACCAGCGCAATGATGAAAGAATTTGCCACGGCACTAAGCGCTCGATCCATCAGTAGCGGCTGATTAAAAACTTGTTGAATAGTGTCGATTTTTGTGAAAATTCCGATGATGGGCGGCAACAGAATTAACGCGAGGAACACTACTATTGCGGTGAGGTAGGTGGCGTATTTTGGCGCTTTCTTCGAGGACAACGCGTTCAAAGCATCTGAGACTTTGCGCCGATACGTGCTATTTCTCCTCCAGTTGTACCTGATGCTCTACGATGAAGAACGTAACCTTAACCGTGGCATCAAGGCGTTTTACTCGCAACTTTTGATTGAAGGCGTCTGTCATCATTAACTACATCGCTACCCTTCAAACCCTGTCAGACTTTACGTATAACTCATAAATATTTTTCGTACTACTATATAGCTAAATAATCGAAGAAAAATGGAAAATATCATTTGAAGCTACCGTTTGTGACACGCTAACCCTCCCTTGGTGCAGCGTGTTTCATTTAGATATTTTGTATTTGATTCTAACGTGAGATTGCGACAGATAAAGCAAGACAATGAGACTGTACATAATTTCAGCTGCCCCCGCAAATTGTGGAATGCCAGGGATGCTGGGTAAATTCAGAAGTGCTAAGGCATCCGCGGCAATAACAAAAATGGAAACGGCGACTGTGCCTATCCAACCCCAACTGTTGCCTAACCAAATTCCAACAGTAAAAACGAGAGTTAGCAGTCCAAAAACCAACGTGTATATGCTGTAAATCAGTGGAAATTGTGCGGATAGAATGGAACCAGCTAAAGCGCCTGCGGTCAGGAACCACAGCCCAGAAAAAACATGAATGACTCCAATCAGCAATTGAGCTATGGTCAGAGTGACAATGCCGAGGCTTCTGCCTCTATAAGTGACAGGACCCTGTATATTGCTCGTGGATGTGCACCAGTCTGTTATGCTGTTACCTGCGTTAATTTACTTTTCCGCATTCACGGTTTTTCAATCAGTTCAATAAGTGTTCCGTCAGGGTCTTCCACAAACGCTATCGTTGAGCTTGTCGGGCTAAGCTTGAATGGCTCGTCAGTTATCGTGACCTTTTCTTTTCTCATAGCCTCAATTGTCTTTTTCATGTCCATTACTTCGAAGGCAAGATGATCAAACACGCGATCCTCGTAGTCTGGTTGACTGAACTTTCTCTGGTTACGGTAGAAAGTCAATTCAAGCGTGGCGCCTCTGGCTTGCGGGTCTCTGAGAAAAGCAATCTCAGCGTTATTCTGCGGTATCTCTCGCCGACTCACAAGCGTGAGACCCAGAAGTCTAGTGTAAAAGTCGATTGATCGATCCATATTACTTGTACGGATGCTAGTGTGAACAAACATGTGGCTTCTTCCATCCAGACGCTATCTGTTTTTTTCGTCTAATGTTTCATTTACAAGTGCGTCTGCCTTTTGAATTTGAATGTTAGTTCTGGGCACACTTATGAAACGGACTTTTTTGAAGCACTTGTTTAATTCCCTGACTTTGCTCCACAATTTTCTCAGCTCCGAGTTTTTCACGGCGTATTCTCCAGTAAGCTGCTTGGTGACTAGTTCGCTGTCAAGGTGGCAAGTAACTTCTTCAGCGTTAACTGTTGCCGCAAATTGCAGCGCCGCTATCAACGCTTCATATTCAGCTTGATTGTTAGTGCGCAAGCCCAGATAACGCGAATTCGTCGTTAAGACTTGACCAGTTTCCGATAGAACTATGAAAGCCGCGGCGGCTGGTCCAGGGTTACCTCTAGCGCCACCGTCAGAAAAAACCATTAATCGCTTGTATATGCCTGTTCCCTCGCTTTGTGCTTTTCAGCCTTTGTTAAAAAATACGGTACTGACTACTCTCGCCTGTTCCATTCCTCTCTTAGCTTTGAAACAAAACCTGCTTCGTCTTGTGCTAACCGAGTTTTAATCTGTCTCCAAGCAACTGGGCAATTCTTGTATTTCACGCCGACTATGTCGTGGATTAATCTGTCAAGTTCAACTTTATTGTCATGGTTGACTTCTATACCTGCTTTCTTGAAAACGTCTTCAAGATGTCTGAAGTAGCATGTCACGATAGGATTCTCCTAAACCTAAATGTGCTGGCGGCTTTGTAAATTTTGCGCTGCGATTTGGCTCGCAAATGCAGCAGTGTTCCGATTGATATTCCGTTTCTGAATCGCAAATTCATAAAAGTTATGGACTTAAACGCGACAAGTACAATTGCAATGCCAAATCTTAGAAAATCACCCGTGTATGTTCTTATTATTTTAGCGTTGATTGGCGTTCTCGTGGGGTTTGGTCAAGCGATACCAGCTAGCATTGTAGTGCAAGCTGGGGAGGAAGAGATTTATCCAATAAATCTCGTTGTTGAAGACCGTGTTTTGATACAATACAGGTTAGTTGGAGGAAACGTTAGAGCCCTGCAGTTTTCCATAAGTTTTCCAAACGCCACCGTGAGAAACTTCAGCGGGACGGGCGATTTCAGTTACAGTTTTATCTGCGACGCTGAAGGTGAGCACGTGTTGCACTTCGATAACACTGATCAAACAGAAGAGCTACGGGTAACCTTAGACTATGAAATTACTCACTACATTTTGGGGATGCCGCAAATGCTCTTCATGGTCCTAATAATTGTGCTAGCTTGCATAGGCGGCGTTGTAGCCTTCGTGATGCTAGGAAAAACCTATTAGCAGCCATACGCGCGAATCCAGAGATTCAACAAAAAAGCAAATAGCGCCCAAAATTCAGGAAGTGTTCATCTTAGGATCATTTGGACGAATTTTTCTGGATTAAACAGTTCCAAGTCCTTATACGTCTGCCCCACGCCGATGAACAGTATCGGCTTCTGCGTCACATAAGTCACGCTCAGGGCTGAGCCGCCTTTCACGTCCGCATCCACCTTCGTCAAAATCGTCGCGTCAACACCTATGGACTTGTGGAACTCTTCAGCCTGCATAACCGCGTCGTTACCAATAAGCGAATCCAAAGTTAAAACCGTCAAGTCAGGAGCTACAACCCGCTTCACCTTAGCAAGCTCGTTCATCAAGTTCTGGTTCGTCTGCATCCTGCCAGCAGTGTCAATCAAAACAACGTTTACGCCGTGCGCTTTAGCGTGGCTTATCGCGTCATACGCCACAGCCGCAGGATCCGCACCGTACTTGTGCTTGATCATGCGCATGCCCAAGCGGCGAGCGTGCTCTTCCAACTGCTCAATAGAACCCGCGCGGTAAGTGTCGCTGCCAGCAAGCACTACCGAATAGCCTTTATCTCGAAGATACTGTGCGACTTTGGCTATGGTTGTCGTTTTTCCCGTGCCGTTTATGCCCACAAAAAGCAGAGTGTACGGCTCGCCTGTTTTGCGTTTCTCCTCAGCTTTTTTCAGCAGGTCAATTTTGTTGTTTGTAAGCATCACATCCAAGAGCACTTGCCGCAGGTTTTCTTCCACAAGTTTCTTGCGGTCTTCCAAACGCTTAACCTGCATGCCAGCTAAACGTTTTTCAAGTTCATCACATATTCGATCTGCCACCGGAAACGCAACATCGTTTTCCGCGAGGCTCATCTTAAAATCAGAAAGGATGGGATTCAGGTTTTCAGCTTTAAGCTCAGTTGTTGTAACCTTGGTTACGAGCCCTTTAAAGCCCGACTTGAGCTTCTCAAACATCGCTTTAAGCTTTCCCTTCTCTCACTATGGCAAGTAAACTTTCGAGTCTGTTTCTATCCGCGTTAATTCGGTCGGCAACTTGGGCAAACTGCTGTTGCGCTGCCGCCATAGCCTTCTCTAACTCATCTAGTCGCTCTTTGACTATTGCCTTCGCCTCTGGCAGCGTCTTCTCAATTGATACGCCTGCGCCCATGCCGACAACCACCTTGTCAGTGTTTGCCAGCTTCACTTTGATGTAGGAACTGCCGCCTATTGGAACAAGAAGTTCCGCATTCTCTTTTTCATTTTCTACGTCCTCCAAAGTCATACTAGCGTAAGTCAAATCCGTCATAGCCGCGTTCATCATGCTAATCCGCTGCTGCAGGGTTTCGGCGGTCTGCTCTAAAAAGCGCATTTCAACGCTGAGCTTGCGAAGCTCTTCTTCCTCTTTGCTTATGTTCGCCACTGGCTTATTCCCCAGCAACTATTTTCTTCAAAATAGGATTCTCAATCTCGTCAAGCGAGACCTCTTCAACCTTCAATATTTTGATATGGTGCCTTTTAACGCGGTGTTTGCTGCCGATTTCCGCGTAGACCTTCTCAACAGCATGCTCAGGTTTAGCAACCACCACTTCTTTTGCAAATGGCGTCTTCAACTTGGGCTTGTTGATCTCGCCGGTTACTCTGAAAACTTTCAATTTACTCATCTTCCTGCACAACATCCAGTGCATTCCCAATTATAAACATCTCGGGTCCCGTAGTCAAAGAACCAGCTACAGCAGCATGCCTGTTGCCTATTAAGCCAGTGCCCACGTAAGGTATTCCACAGTTGATCGTGCCAACGTCAACGGGAACTTTGAAAACGCTTTCCAGAATTTTTCTTTCCTCGTCTTTCAACAACGGATGAGCCAAAACGCCTTTGTTTGTAGCCACAGCCAACGACCCAACATAGGGCAACCCCGCAATCTCGCTTGGAATCGCCTCAACACCCAACGTGTCGGCGATTTGCCTGATTTCAGGCTCCTTGAAGCGCGGATCAACAACCGCGCCGTTATCGTTAGCTAAGACCAAGTTACCGTAAGCCGTCTTTTTCGTCTCCATTATCGCAACGTTACCCTCAAACGACGATTTAATTGCAGCCAGTTCTTCGTCTCTGACTGAGTTTGGAAGCAGAATTCCATTGGAGTTTGCATAAGCCAATGCACCAGCCAGCACAGAACCGCCAATAGAAGTGTGAACGAGTTTCACTTTCAGCCATTCAGCTGTTCTCTCAGCTTTTTCCAGTGGAACCATTTTCGGAATTATAACAATTTTATCATTGGCAAGCGAGTAAACGCCTATGCTTGCGCTTCCAACAATGCTGGACAAGTAAACGGCCAAGGATCATTCGCCTTCAGCCAAATAAAGCGTAACATTGCCCTCTCTGTCTTTAGCTGCGCGCACCCTGATCTTCCGCGGAGGCTTCTCTATGCCTCTGCCCCAAACTTTCTCGTTAACATCATTGCTTATAACAAGCTGGGGCAATTCCCCCTTTTCCTCCTCCGCTTCAACACGCATTTCCAACTTCATATGTTTAGTTATGAATGCTTTAATGAGCTGCATAGCCCGAGGAGCCCTTTTCTTAGGCGGCCTAACCAACGCCCTCCCCAACGGAATCGTATAAATCCTTTCTTCAACAATGTCTTCGTCTTCTTCCTTCTTCTTTTTGGAAGGTTTAGCTTCTTCCTCTTCTTCCGCTGGCGCAGCTTCCTCTTCAGCCTCAACAGTTTCCTCTGCGGTTTCTTCTTCCGCCAAAAGTTCTTCTATTTCGTCAGCAGCTTTTTCTTCGTTAACGTCTGCGTCGGCTACTTTTTCGTCAACCTGTGCTTCTCCAGAAACTTCTTCCTCTTTGGCTTCTTTTTCCATTGGCTTCTAACTCTCCTATGCCTTTATTTTTCGTGTTCTCCAATTTCTTCTTCGTTTAGGGTTCGTCCTAACTTTCCCATCAGTCCGCACTATAACCCAAGTTGGAACAGCCTTCTTCTCCTTATTAGCTTTAGCTAACCTGCGCTTTTTAGCTGGAGGTTTAACTCGTGCCATATTCATATCCTTCTAATTTTAATATCTCGCTTCCGAGATTGAAGCTGGATTAATATTTGTTTCAGTTTAGCATCCGACAATGGTATGGGCAATTTGTCTGCTTGCGCCAACTGTATCAGCTGAAGCTCCAGTTGCTCAGTGAATTCTGGCTTAATCATTTTCAAGTTGGTCAGCCTTTGCCTAGCTTCAGGCGAAAGTATCTGCCTCAGCAACGCCTGCTTCTGTGCTTCTAACTGTTGTTCTGCTTGAACTTGCTTTTGTTCATCAGTCATTCTTTGCTGCATAGCTAAAAGTTTTCTTCTGCGAATCTCCTCAAGCTCTTCATCCGCCATCACTTATTCGCCTTGATATTTCCTGAGTTCAGGAACCGCTTTCGCTAACTCTTTCTGCAGGTCCTCAGCTACTTCCTGAAGAAGTTTTCGCCCTTTTGGAGTCATTGTTCTTCCCTGAGGGCGTGCCGTTTGAACTAAACCTGCTGCTTCTAGCTGCTGCAGGACTTTTCTGATGTTGCTTCCACCAGCTTTCACCACGTGCTCAGGTTTGACGCCGAAATCTTTTCTTCCTCCGTAGTCGGCGCGCAGTTTTTCTATGCCTATGGGACCGTGAATGTAGACCTTACGCAGTATCGAAGCGCTACGTATGTACCACCAATTAGGGTTTTGCGGTTGCTTTTCCACATGAGCGCCAGTTTTAGCAAGGCTTGCCCATGCTGGAGGTTGCACTTCATCAACGTTCTCTTTCAGGTATTTAGCTAGTTTTTCGATGAACTGTAATGCTGGAACGTCATAGGGAGTTGTCAAGATGCCTGTTTCCTTACGGTTTTTCCTTGCAGTAAAATCATTAAGCCTAATATAAATATTCTCTGGACAGAATAGCATGCTCTACGGGAGCCTAATACCATTAAGTATGCAATTGGGCCTCAACTTTCCAATGCCTGTTTTCATCATGCTTTTGGTTGCGGAAAGCGCCAATAGTGGTCTCCCCTTATGGGTCTCTGCATGTTATTTCTGTTAGGCGGCAATTATTATGGGTTTGGCGTTTGCTTCTCTGCGAGAGCACCCCCTCCCTTATAAATAGGTTGAAACGCTAAATGAACTGCAGTTTGAGATTATCTAAAAATTTATGTGCAGATTCAGATGAATAAGCAAAACGAAGTGCTTATATGAAGTTCTCGTTTATCAGCGCAAGTCCCAACGAAGGCATTGATGAACGGGAAGGCAGAAAATCCATCGCCGCGTTTCCACCTTTAAACATCTTGTATTTAGCGGCGGTCCTCAAGAAAATAGGTGTTGAAGTTTCAGTGTTGGATCAGCCTGCGCTAGGCTTTACGGTGGAAGAAACCGTGCGTTGGGTGGAGAAAGAAAACCCTGACGTGCTGGGTTTCTCAACGCTTACTAGTTCAGGTCAGACCGCGGGGCTGATAAGCAATAAAGTGAAAGAGAAAAACCCAGAGGTCACTACAGTTTTCGGTAACCATCACGCTACATTCAACGCAGAGCGAATTCTTAGGAAATACTCTTCCGTTGACATAGTCGCCCGCGGCGAAGGCGAAAAAACCGTTGTGGCACTGGCAAACTGCCTGAAAAACGGAGAGGACCTGAAGAAAATTCGGGGAATCAACTTCAGAAATGAAGGAAAAATGGTCTCTACGCCTGATCAGCAGTTAATTCAGGACTTAGATTCCCTGCCTTTTCCAGACCGCAAACTGCTCAACGTAGAATATCACTGCGTAGTTGCAGGAGCAAACATCGCGCCAAAAAAGTTCACAAGCATCGTCACCTCTCGCGGCTGCGTTTACGGCTGCAGATTTTGTAGCTGCACGGAACTTGCCAAAAAAAGGTGGCGGCCAAGATCAGCCAAAAACACTGTGGAGGAACTGCAGTTGTTAGCCAGCGAAGGGTACAAGCAACTCATTTTCGTGGATGACGCCTTCACCATGAACCCGAAAAGAGTGATAGAAATCTGCAGAGGCATAAGAAAAGAGAAACTTGACTTAGAGTGGATATGTGAAGGAAGAGTCGACATTTGCTCCTACGGTATGCTGCGTGAAATGGTGCAGGCAGGCTGCAAAGTCCTCTATTTAGGCATCGAAAGCGCCAACCAGCGAATCCTAAACTACTACAACAAGAGAATTACCCCTGAGCAGTCAGAAACCGCCGTGAAAACAGCCAAGAAAGCTGGAGTGGATGTTATCGCCGGGTCTTTCATAGTTGGCGCTCCAGATGAAACTCGCGAGGAGATTTGGAACACAATAAATTTTGCTCAGCAGGTTCCCATAGACCTCCCGCAATTCAACATACTTGGCGCTCACCCTGGCAACGACATTTGGAACGAGTTTGTAGCTAAAGGCTTCATAGACCCAGAGAAATTGTGGGAGAAGGGCGTTGCCGTTTCTGAAGTGTACCCTTATGCAAGGGTTGCCCGTGACGAAATAATGCAAATCATGCATAACGCCTTTTATCAGCATGTCTGTCGCCCAAACTTTTTAGTGAAGCAGGCTGTGCAAACTTTGAAAAGCATGTATCGGATGAATGTCTTAGTGAGCAATCTGAGTCGACTAGGCGAAATCAGGGAAGCAGCGAACAGCGTAGCCTAGCCACGATACAATTTTATAGATGTACCCGTAAAACACTAACTGAAGTTTGCCTGAAAAGAGAGAGATTTTTATGAAGTTCGAAACTTACGTGAAGGAGATTATACCGCACACCTACAACGTGACAACTTTTAGATTCCCAAGACCAACAACCTTAAGCTACAAACCAGGACAGTATTTGTTTGCAACACTAAAATCCAGCGGGAAGACACTGACCAAACCGTTCAGCTTATCCAGTAGCCCGACGGAAAAAGAGCACATTGAGTTCACTAAAAAACTCACAGACAGCGAATTCTCAACCGCTTTAAGGACATTTAAAGTGGGCGATTGGGCAACGATAGACGCGCCTTATGGCAAGTTCACTTTTGAGGGCGAAAACGAAAAAATAGTCCTGCTTGCTGGAGGGATCGGGATAACCCCGTTTAGGAGCATTTGCAAGTACTGCACAGACATGCGCTTAACTGCCAAGATTACTTTGCTTTATGGCAACCGAAGCGAAAGCGATATAGTTTTCAAAAAAGAGCTGGAAGAGATGGAGAAGCAAAACAAGAATCTCAAAGTGGTTTTCATACTCAGCGAAGCCAGCAACGCTTGGAAAGGCGCCACAGGAGTGATTAACGCGGAAATGTTGAAAAAAGAAGTGCTTGACTACAAGGAACGAGGGTTCTACGCGTGCGGTCCTCCTCCAATGGTGCAGGCAATGGAAAAGCTCGTCAAAGACTTAGGGTTGCCACAAACTCAGCTGAGGCTTGAGGCTTTCACAGGACACACGTAACTTGATGCAAAGAAGATTTTTTCTGAAGTAAACGGTAGCCCTTTTGGCGCTGCTAAGTGCTTCAAGAAACGCTTAAGCGAAAAGGATATGTTAACGCGCAGTAATTATCATGGTACCCGCAGAAACGAGGATGCAAGTAAGTGAAAGTTGTCTTCGCTGACGTACCGATGGCGCATTTGGAAGGCGAAGCCGTGACAGAGTCACCTAATCTTGGCATTTTATACATGATTTCCTATGCACGAAACAGAGTGCCCAACGTTGAATTTCATTATTTAGAACCATTTTTAAATCTAGAACAGCATTTAGCTGAAATTAAAAGGTTAAAACCAGACGTTTACGGGGTTTCTTTTACTACACCAAAAAAAGCATTGGCGTTTGAAGTGATAAACCACGTTAAACAAGTGCTGCCTAGTGTTTTAGTTGTGGCTGGAGGACCCCATCCAACTTTTGATTCAAACGACGTATTCGCTAATTCTGAAACGGATATTTGTGTTATCGGTGAAGGAGAAGAAACGTTTGTAGAACTTCTGAAAGCTCTTCAGGAAAACAAGGAGCTATCTAGCGTAGAGGGCATAGCCTATCAGGATAAGTTGGGAAGTATCCATTCCAATCAGCTGCGCAGGTTGATTGAGGACATAAACTTTCTGCCTGCATGGGACATAATAGACTTCACAAAATACGATGGACCTGTTAGGAAGAAGTATCCTTTTGCTTACGTTTTACCGGCAAGAGGCTGCCCCTGCGCCTGTACTTTCTGCAGCATTCCTGTGTGGAGGCTGAAGAAGCCTTGGGTTAGATTGCGTTCACCTCAGAACATTGCTGAAGAAGTTAAGTATCTACACGATAGGGGTGTTAGAGAGATTTACATTAGATGCGACACCTTTAATGCCGATGTTGACTGGGCGGTTTCTGTCTGCGAAGAAATTGAAAAGTTGAATTTGAAAGATTTATATTTCCAATGCAATCTTAGAGCAGATAAGGTTACTGAGAAACTCGCTGAAGAGCTGAAAGCGATTAATTGCTGGCTCGTGCACATTGGCATAGAATCAGTTAACAACAGGGTTTTAAAAGGCATTAACAAAATGATCACGTTCGAAGACACCATGCGCACATTGAATATTCTGAAGAAACATAAAATTAAGGTCTATGGCTTCTTTATGTTGTATAACGCTTGGGAAGAAAACGGAGCGCTGAAATACGAAACAACTGCAGAAGTGTGCCAAACTCTAAGCACTATTAAACAACTTTTGAAGGATAAATTAGTAACTTACATATCTTGGTCTATTACTAACCCCATCATAGGTTCTAAACTTCACGATATCGCAGTGAGACATAACATTATTTCCGAAAACAAAAATTTGCCTTTAAAACTGCCCATTCCCGAAGAAGAAATGCGAAGTTGCCTAAAAGAAGGGCTAATGTTGCAGTTATGGAACGGTATTGAAAACAACCAAATAAATCGGCGCAGTATGAAGCGGGTTATGCGAAAAATAAACACGATTTTAGAGCTATAACAGCACATGCAAGAGCGCGGGTTAAGTGTTCACGGTAGACTGTTTTAGAATGAGGAATACTGTTATGGATAGAACCTTCGGGTTGTTCTCGGAAACGGAATAGCATCAATAATGTTTTCCAAGTCAAGCATCCAAGCCAGTAGCCTCTCCAAACCCATGCCGAAACCTACATGCGGTACAGTGCCGTAACGCCTGAGGTCCAAGTACCACTCGTAATCCTCTGCCTTCAACCCCATCTCTTTAATCCGTTTAATCAGCACTTCTTTGTCGTCTTCTCTGGCGCCGCCCGTGGAAACCTCGCCTATTCGGGGCACCATCATATCCACGGACATGGCAACTTCAGGGCGGTCACGGTGCGTTTTGCAGTAAAACGCTTTGATAGCAGTTGGATAATCATAAACGAAGAACGGTTTACCAAACTCTTCCGCCAAAAGCTTTTCGTCATCGTAGCCTAAGTCGTCGCCCCACTTCACCTTCGCGCCCTTCTTGCGGAGAAACTCAACCGCCTCAGCATACGTCATTTTCGGAAACGGAGTTTTAACCGAAGCCAGCTTGGAAACATCAACGCCTAACTCTTCAAGTTCAGGTTTGCATTTTTCAGCGGTTTGCTGGCAGATATAAGCCATAAGCTCCTCTTCAAAACGCATCAAGTCATTCATGTCAGCGAAGGGCCATTCACCTTCGATGTGCCAGTACTCCGTCAAATGCCGTATTGTTCGACTCTTTTCAGCGCGAAACGACGGTGCGATACAGTAGACCTTCTCCAACGAATAAATCAGAATTTCAAGGTAAAGCTGGGAACTCTGCGTCAAATAGAGGTTCTGGTCAAAATATTTCAAGCCGAAAAGGGTTGAGCCGCCCTCAACAGCGGCAGAAATAAACATGGGCGGAGAAACCTCTGTGAACTCTTGCTTCTTAAAGAAGTCACGGGTGAATTCCAGAACGTCCGCTCGAATCTTCATCACCAGGTTCATCCGGCGGCTGCGTAGCCAGAGGTGGCGGACATCGCGGATGAACTGCTCGCTTTGGTCTTTGGTTATCGGGAAAAGTTCAGCTAAGCCGATAACGGCGATGGATTCAGCGGCGATTTCGTAGCCTCCTGGCGCGCGCTTGTCAGGTTTAGCTGTGCCCTCAAGCGTTAAGGAAGATTCAATTGTTAGGCGTTCTGCTTCGCTCCACGCAGCGCCGTTTTTCTTGACGGTGCACTGGATGAAACCCGTCGAGTCCCGCACCAACAGGAAAATTAGCTCTTTCCCTTCTCTTTTGCGGTAAACCCAGCCTCTAATTGTAACTTTCTTATCTTCATAGCATCCGTCAAGGACTTCGCGAATTTTCACCAAAGCCATTCCGCATCAACTTCTCTCTACTATTGTTTTCAAACCTAAATGGCTATCGATTATTATTTTAAACTTCTTTAACAGCGGGTTCAGAAACCCTGAATGTTGGCGTTCACGAAGAGAATCATGTCGGGAATGTGCAGCAGATAACCCCGATTAAGAAGCTTTTTGAAAGTTGGATGGTTGATTGCTGCCCGTAACTCTTAAATCGCCCTTGCTTCGAGCATATAAGCTGATTGTTGATGCCAGAACGTCCAGAAGACGACTACAAGCTCAGAGTCCTGAAAATTTCTGCTGTTGCAATCGCAACTGTGGTAATAGTAGAAGTCATCTTGGGCTTGGTCGTTAACAGTTTAGCTATTCTCAGTGACGGCTTACACGCATCGCTTGACGTTATAACAAGCGTTATGCTTTTTGTGGCGACTAAACAGGCGCTTAAGCCGCCAGATGAGGAGCACACTTATGGGCACGAGAAGTTTGAGCCCATAGGCGGGTTGACAGGCGGCATCGTGCTCATAGGCGTTGGCATTCTCGTGATTTATGAAGCTGTCTCAAAACTGACTCAGGGCGGAGGCGTGAACACTGGCTTGGGGCTCGCAGGGTTCTTTGCTATAGGCTATACCTTCTGCATAGACATCCTCAGAATGTTCATCTTCAGAAAAGCAACGCACAGCGAAAGCAGCACCGTTAAAGCAGGATTTTACCATGCGCTAGCAGACTTAAGCTCAACAGCAATTGCCTTTCTCGGATTCGGCTTAGCCAACATCGGATTCTACCAAGGCGATTCAATCTCGTCTATAGTGCTTGGCATTCTGCTCAGCTACATGAGCATCAGACTCGTCAGAAGCAGCATAATGGAGCTAAGCGACACAGCGTCGAAAGAGCTTGTTCAAAAAACCAGAAAAGCAGTGCTTGCCCATGACGGAATTCTTAATTGCCGAAACCTCAAAGTGCGAAAAGTAGGCTCAAAAATCTTCGCCGAATGCACGGTGCAAGTTTCAAGCTTGATGAGCTTAGAAGAGGCACATGCATTAGCTTCGAGTATCGAGGATGACTTGAAGAAAACCTTTGGAAACGTTGACGCAACAATTCACATAGAACCCTCAGAGGAAGAAACCAAAGTGGAGCAGCTTGTTGAGAAGCTGGCAACCGTGGAAAATGTGAAAGAAGTACACGACATCGTAACTGTTTATGCACGCGGAAAACTCTACATCACGTTGCACGCGTACGTGGACCCGAAGCTGTCAGTGGCGGAAGCGCATGAAATCGCTGAGACAATCGAGAACAGAATGCACGCGGAAATCAAGCAACTTGAGAACGTGACCGTGCACGTTGAACCGTACGGCGTTGAAAAGCATGCGACTGAGATAGATGAGGATGAACTTAAAAAGCTGATTCGCAGGTTGGCGAAGAAAGTTAAAGCCAGTTTGCGCTTGAAGAGAACAGTGACTTACGCGGCTGATGGTAAACGGTACATAAACATAGACTGCTGCTTCACGAAGCATGTTCCTTTAACGGAGGCTCATGAGGTTGCATCGCAGTTGGAGAAGGAAATAGCTGAGTATTTTGCGGACGCGGTTGTTACGGTTCACATAGAACCAGAATAGAATAAAAATTAAAGAAAAAAGGGTTGTTAACTCAGGTTTACTTCTGTTATCAACGTCAGCGTGTCTAAGTTGTTGAGCAGGACTTTCGCGTTGGACACCGTGTAAAGCGTGTTGTCGATGTAAAGCGCTCTGTGCACCCACATGTTGTAGTCGTAGCCGTAGTATTGCGGACTGAAGTTTTCTTGGTGTGTTATGCCGCCCCTCAGCGTGAAGCCGCTTGTGGCTACTTTGAAAACGTATGCACCTTGCCAGTATCCTGTTTGTCCCCAATAGGTGGTGTCCTCGCCGACAATTTCACCGTACTTGAGTGTCGACATTGGAATGACCAGAAGACCATCTTTCTGATCGTCGAACAGAAACGCCTTCGGATCGTTCAATGCCTCAGAGTCAGTATAGTCAAACAGGTTCGTTGGCCAACCAGTGCTGTTATCATACGCCGCAGGGTCAGTGTAGTCGCCATCTACGACAAATTTGGCTATTTCCGTCGGCGCGTATACGTTTGAAACGTCGAACAGAGAAAGTTTCACGAAGTTACCCTCTTTGCCCAAACCTATCACGTGGTTCTCATCGTAAGGATGCAGGTAGCTTGAGTATCCTGGAATCTTGAGTTCGCCCGCGACTTTGGGTTCTGCAGGGTTGCTCATATCCAGCACAAAGAACGGGTCTACTTGGCGGAATGTGACGAGGTAGCATTTGTCGCCCATGAATCTGGCTGAGTATATTCTTTCATCTTTGGCAAGGTTTTCCACTTTGCCCGTTATGTTCAGGTCCATGTCAAGCACGTAAACATTGTTCTGCTGCGTCTGGTTCTTCTGTGAAGTGGTGGCTAACCTGAAGTACCCGTTGTATTCGTCCATTGAGTACTGGTTAAGCACGTAGCCTGCTACGTTGCCTTTTGCTTCAAAATCCACTTTGCTGCCGTTTACGTGTACTCTGTAAATTGACGTGTATTGTCCCTGTTCACTCCATGTCGGGTAAGTCACGTAGATGTTGCCCAAGGAAACGTACATGTTGCTTGTGCCACCCATCATAACCGTCATGTTAGTCGGCTCTTGCGCGTCGTCCATTATGTTGAGTCCGATGAACGTAGTGAAAGTAAAGTAAGTTGGTTCCACCGCATCAGCATAGTAGATTCTCGTCGGCTCAATCTCGAAGGCTTCTGTGTCTTCGTAAATTTGCGGAAGAACAACATTGTTGTTGATGAAGTAGGTGGGTTGGCTGACAACGGCGTACACGTAGTTGCCGATCATTCGGGAGTTGAAGTAGCTGCCATTTAAGGTGAGGTTCCGCGCTAGCACAGGGATGGCTTTCTCAGAAACGTCATAGACGCTCAAGAAAGTGTTGACGTTGCTGTAGTAGGGATAGATCATTGCGTCTTCAGATCGCGCCGCAGCTTCATACGCGTAGAGTTGGTATTGGCTTCCGATAACCACTAGTTTACTGCTGTCTTCGCTTAGGAACAAGCCTGCTATGTACGTGCTGTTGCCGAGAGGTATCTTTGCGATTACACGCGGGTCTTGCGGGTCCGCTTTCACGATGTACACGTTGTTTTGGCTTGCTGACTGAAAGTTATTGTTGGTTGCGACGTAGATGTATTTGCCGTCTGTTTTCACGATGTCGGCTTCGTCAACTCCTTCAACCTGAATGTTAGTTTTTGAATAAGAGTTACTGTAGTCTCCTGTACCTTCAGCGGCAGGCACTGCGGCGTCTATTGCCTGACGTGAAGCTCCGAAGACTTGGGAGTCCAGAGGACCGCCGCCATAATAAGTGGAGCCGCCTTGGGTGTTTGTGGCTAAGAAGGTTTTGAGTTCATTGTAGGATGTGAATTGTTTCATTGGCGAAGTTTCCGGCAACGTGTCGGGCGTGAACACGCCTGGTGTTGAACCGTAAACGTAGATTAAAGCGACCAGTACTATGGCTGAGAGAGTTGCAACTGTTCCGTAAACGCGAGTTTTTTTACTGATTTCTTTCTGAACCACTATATTCACCTGCTATAAGCGTATGGTGCCGTTTGATATTATCCTAAGCCGTAGAACACCTTGTTCCAGTTTTTAGAACGGTCGCATAGTCCACACGCGGTACGCTTCATACCAGAAAACTGCGCAAACTATGGCTCCGAACACGGCGATGAACAGGTTCTCACGCATGAGCCAGTCATGTGTTAGGAAAAGCAGGTAAGCTGCGTAGAAAACGGTGGAGAAAACTGCGTAGAAGAAGTATCTTGGAAACAGCAGTTTGCCCAGTTTCACGTAGTGGCGGAGCACGCCGATTTTCACTTCGCCCACTAGTATATAGTGTCCGCCGATTTCCTGTTTCTCAACCAAACCCAAATCGTGCAGCTGTTCAAGATGGTGGTGCGCTACGCTTGGGCTGCTGAAGCGCAAGGCACGCTGGACTTCTCGCACGCTAACAGGATTGCCAGTTTTAAGCAGGAACCAGTAGACTTTCCATGCTTTGCCGCGAAGGGAGTATTCAAGCTTTGTCTCATCGACCGCGTTCAATAAGTAAGCCGCCTCACAGATAATACTGCCCAACAACAACTTATAAGTCCAATTGTTGGAACGCTTTGTTCTTATCATGTTTTGCGTTAAATTCTGGTTTAATTCTAAAGTGTATGCAAGTTTATACGCGTATTTCTCTTTCAAATTGTAAATCAGGCATTGTATAGGCTGCTATATAGCAAAATTTTTTAAGCTACTGAATCGAATAATAAGTTAGCCACTAAAGGAGAGTAGAAAAGAATGAAGAAAATCCTTTTTGCGGCTTTCTGTATACTGGCATTATGCAGTCCACTATTGCTAGTAAGCGTAGAAACCGCCATGGCAGGCAATGCAGCTTACTCAGTGCTGGAGTATTGGGCTGTCACTCCAGCAACCGTTGATGGAAACTGGACCTCTGCAAACGAATGGACCGACGCTCCCAAGATAAACATGTCAGCCACTGCTGTAGGCAAATACAAGATGGATTATGACACATTTTCCTGCCAGTGGATAATCGAAGTTTTCGATGACAACACCAACGACGCCGGAGACATATGGCAAATTTGCCTCGACGATAGCAACGGCGGAGGCACTGCTCCTCAGGCCGGCGATTTCAAAATAGAAATCACAGGACACACCACCTTGAAAGCGTATCAGGGAAATGGAGCAGGCTGGACTGAAATCGCCGATCCGAGCGAAGTGTCTTGGGCTAACTCGATAAGCGCCTCTCCATTGAACAGCACACCTCACTGGATTGTAGAGATATCTGATGTAAAGACAGGCGGCTCAATAACAGTTGCCAATGCTCCACCAACTGGTATGAGACTTGCGGCTTACGACGCGAGCAAGGCTACATGGCATGCGTGGGCACCAGGCAGTGCGGACGTTCCAGATCAGTGGGGATTAATTCCGACTTATTCACAAGACCCATGGCCAGAAGCCTTTAACATCGTATTCGTTGCGCTACTGTCAACTGTTGCGGTTGCCGTTGGCTTCTATTGGCTACGGAAACGCCCAAAAACCGAACGCTACAGTTTAGCAAAAAACACGCTCTGAAATCTGCAAGCGCCAAATCTCCCTCTTTTTTTATGTTTGCCTTTCCGCTTCAAAGTTTGCCTCTGTTACCACGCAAGTTTACTTTATTCTTTTTAGTACAATTGTTGGAACGTTTTTGTTCTTTTCACGTTTTTGCATTAAATTTTGGTTTTCCAATCAGGTGTCGCATGGGCTGTCGTATAGCAAAATTTTTAAGGTCACTGCGAAGAATAAGTATAATCCTTAAAGGAGATTAAAGAAGAATGAAGAAAATTGTAAATGTTGCTTTTTCAATACTTCTGCTTTGCAGTATGCTGATAGTAACCGCAGGAACAGCCACGGCAGGCAACTCAGCTTACTCAATACTAGAATACTGGGCTAGCACCACCGTCACCGTTGATGGAAATTGGACTGTTGCAGCCGAATGGACCGACGCCCCAAGGATGAACATGTCTAACACTTACACAGCTGGATGCAAATACAAAATGGATACCACCGTCTCTCCCAATTATGCTATGCTGTTCCTTACCGAAGTTTTCGATGACAACACCAACGACGCCGGAGACATATGGCAATTTTGCTTAGACCCCGCCAACAGCGGAGGCGCTGCTCCCGCGGCCGCCCATTTCAAGATAGAAATCCTTGGACACACCACAATGAAAGCGTATCAAGGAAATGGAACAGGCTGGAGCGAAATCACCCTGCCAGCAGGCGAAGTCTCATGGGCTAACTCGATAAGCGCTTCTCCATGGAACAGCACACCCCACTGGATCACAGAATTCAAAATAAACGACAAGCAAACAGGCACTTTAGTAGTTGGTCAGCCGCCAAACGCATTTAGAATTGCATATTACGACGCGAGCAACCCCGCAGCGGGATGGCGATCATGGGCACCAGGCAGCGCAGACGTCCCAGACACTTGGGGAGTAGTCTCGACTTTTTCCCAAGACCCATATCCAGAGGGCTTTAGCATCGTGTTTGTTATGCTGCTATCATCTGTTGCAGTTGCTGTTGGCGTCTATTGGCTGCGGAAGCATCCAAAAACCAGCTTAGCAAAAAACTACACACTCTAAAACCTGCAAACACCAAATCCCCTTATCCTTTTTTGTGATATTTGCCTTTCCGCGTTAAAAATGTCTTTGTTATCACTCAAACTTGCTTCATTCTCTTTAGTTCAAGTCTTAGAACAGACATCAAGCGTGGTTAACGTTGCGCGTAGTGACTATCATAGTGCTTTAATTTTGGGAAAAAACACTGAAAAAATAAAGAGGGGAACGTGTGGATGAAAAAAAGGGTTTCAGAGTGTTTTCAGTTGGTGCTTTTTCCTCTTGCAACGTTCGTTGAGAGCCCCGGAGGCAAGTCTGGAAAGTTAGCGCTGATTTTCTGCTCCGCAACCGTTGCTGCTTCATCAAGGATTTTAGCTGTGTCCTCGTTCACCGAGTTAAAGTTGAGGCTAAACCCAGAACTTTGTCCAGCGTCAAACATCAAACCGCTTAGCATGTTGCTTATGTCTCCAAGTTCATTTTCCGCTTCAGGTATAACGCCCACAAGCCCTACGTTGACTGAGCGCAATACGCCTATGACTGGTCCCAGCGTGGATACGATATCTCCGAATTCTGTAACTGTCCGCAGTCTAAGCTGCACCTGATCAAGTGCCAGTCTCGCATTCATGACCAGCTTTTCCATTTTGCGAACCTCAGCCAACTCGTTGGCGTAAATATTGGCGTGCGCAGCATCATGTTTCGCGTATGCATCAACTATTTTGCCAAAAAGCGCCCTGTCTTTTTGACTGAACCTTTCATTGGCTTGGTCTAACTTGTTGATTTGCAGGTCCAAGCGTCTGATGGCGTGGTCCATGCGTGGCTTCAGCGGTGGCGGCGGATTGACTGTTGAGCGTATGGTATCGACAAATGATGTTTCGTCTCTTCTGCTTTCCCATTTCTTAGCAAAACGTTCAGACATGTTAGTATCCTCACATGCAAAAGCCACGTTGAACGTATTATGTATTGTTAACATGCGGGAAACATGCAGATATATACATCAGGCACCATAGTCACATCTAAGATGCAATTTACAATTAAAGATCACACTAAGTGAATAGCGGATAATAGACAAGAATATGTAAGCTATACTGAAACAAACAAAACAAGTTGCAGCCTATATTCGCTGAAAAAATTTGAAACGCCAAAATTGCAAAAATCAAGACATTCCAAGCAGTTTCAGGATTTCCATTTCAACTTCTTCTACTGACCTGTTAGCGTCAATAATCCTCCACTTGCCAATCAACGCCAATGAAAGCCCCTTTACCCTAACTTTTCTGAGTTCATTTATGCTCTCGAACATCTCTTGGTTTTCACGTGTTCGACGTATTCTTCTGTAAGCTTCACGGGGAGTAATATCCAGAAAAAACATGGCATCAGATTTCGGCACTAAAAGAGCGAAAAAATGGTAGGCGACTCTATGCACTGGAGAAGGCAAATACGCTGTGCCCATTAAATAGCGTACAAAAATTACGTGGTCATACTTTTGCCAAGCGTAGAGAAGAATTGAACGAATTACATCTGCCATGTAAAACAGTGCTGAAGCAAAATGTGCACTTTTTCCTTTTGAATACAGAAACTGTTTTGCTTTAACGCCGAAAAAATTATCATCTGATGGGTGAAAACGAAGACAAACAGTTTTCCCTTTTGTAGTGAAAAACTTGAAAAGTTGAAGGGCTTGCGTGCTTTTTCCAGAGGCATCCAATCCATCGATGATTATGAACACTGTGTTAAACGCCCCCGCTTAAAATCAAAAATGTCAAAGCACTTAGAATTGGAACCGTGATGTTATCAAATCCTAAAGGTGAGAGGCTTTCAGCTAAAGCAGCTACGAAAGCAACCCCCAACGCAGCTAACATTACATGTAAAATTGGAAATGCGTACCATACGGAAAAAAACAGCAAGCTAACAGCGAAACTGATGAAACTCGCAAGGAACATAGCGATTGAGCCCTCGAGGCTTTTCTTTGCAAAAATGCGGTAGTGCCTACTTCCGTATTTTTCTCCTATCAAAGCAGCAGAAGCATCGCCATAAGCCATAGGTAAAACTCCAGCGGCAATAACGTAAGGTTTGGCAGAAAAGAACAACGCAAAAAGAGTGTACGACACAGCGTAGAAAACAAGACCTAGCTGGTGTCCTTCCTCAGTTATACCTGACAACCCCTTCATTTTTTCGTAAACACGCTTTGAAGGTGAGTAAGGCGAAGCAAGAAAAGTCACAAGTATGAATGGCGCCGCAACAAAAAACGGAAAATTCAGCGGAAAAGAATTGTAGGAAAAGAAAGGAATTATGAAAGGCAAATTGCCAATCATTGAGTGCAAGAATTTCCGGGAAGATTTACGCGAAATATGGAGAACGCTTTCTATTTTTCCTGAAATTAGGATTATTAGCAAAATGTAAATGTAACACAGGATTAGCAGCGCCACATTGGTGACGATTTCGCTGTCAAACATAGGCTCACCTAAAAACGCCAAAAACATATGCTAACAAGCCAAGAATAAACCATAACAGAACCAGTTTCTTGATTTTCCGCGCGTTTTCCCGAGAATAATCCTTGAGTAGAAGGAACGAGGAAACCGCAAACCCAATGTCGGTTACTAAAACGAACGGTATGAACCAGAAAGAAACTATGCCTAAATACAAAGGAAGCGGAGTTAGAGAAACAGCCAACAGGTAAAACACAGCGGCGGCAACAGCGGCGGTTCTCTCTCCATAACGCACAGCCAGCGTCTTAATGCCTTCAGCCTTATCGCCTTTCACATCGACGATGCCTTTGGTGATTTCTCTGCCAGTGTTGGAAAGGAACGCCATTAGCGTAAACAGCAGAACACTCAACGGAACGTCGCTAAGAACGATTATGCTGCCGTAGATGAAGGGGATAGCCACGCACGTGCTGACAAGGAAGTTTCCGGGCAAACCGCTACGTTTTCCAACCGTAACATACGCCACCATAACGACCCAAGAGATAATCGCAACAATCAAACAGAGAATGCTCGTAAGGTAAGCGAAGACAAAACCTACCACTGAAAGAACAAAAACGAAAACCAAAGCTTGCCGTGCGCTTACCAAGCCGCTTGGAATGGGGCGAGACGGCTCGTTTATGGCGTCAATTGCCCGATCGTAGTAATCGTTTATGGTCATGGATGCGGCTGTTAGCATAAAACCAGTGGCGAAACCGTACAGAATGCCCAACCCGTCAAAGTTGGAGAACTGGGGATGCGCCAGAACCGCGCCAACAAACACTGCGAAACCCATCATTGCACAGTTGATTGGTCGCATTAGCCGTACGAAGCCGCTTACTTTCCCCATTGAAATCAAACCTTTGTTAGAGAAGCATTAGCTTTGACCAAGTTATAAAATTCTCCTTTAGAGCAGGAAAACTGGTGTTTCTTCTGTCGTCAAGCGCACAATTTTTAAGATAGCAGCAGGAAGAGTAGCGAAGGAAGCAGGCATGGAAGAAAAGAAAACCTTTGCAGCAACATGCAAAAAGCAGGGACATAAACTCGTGAAGACATTGTGGTTTATTGCGGGTACAATTTGCGTGGTGCTAGGCGCCATCGGCACAGTATTGCCCATCTTGCCAACCACACCTTTTCTTTTGGCTGCCGCGGCTTGCTATTGCAAAAGCTCTGAGAGAATGTACAAGTGGCTACTAAACAACAAATGGTTCGGAGAATACATACGAAACTACAAAGAAGGCAAGGGCCTACCAATGAAAACCAAAATCACCGCCCTAACCGTGCTCTGGATAACAATAAGTTTCTCGACAGTTTTCATCTTGCACCGCCTCTTGCCAGCACAGCTTGTTCTACCCATGCAGTTAATCATGGTAGCAATAGCAATAGCAGTCAGCATCCACATCGTAAGGCTGCCAACTTTCAAAAGGACCTGACTTTCACAATATTACCATTCAATCTATAGTGTAGATTAAAAAACATTAATACGCCCCCAAAACTCATAATTAACAATCTTTATGGTGAAATCTTGTGAGCAACAACTACGCTCCTTTAGTGGGCGACAACTACAGCCCAGACAGACTAAGAGTGATAATTCCAGTAGGCGGAAAAGCAACGCGCCTTCTGCCACTCACAGCAGAAACAAGCAAAGCCGCTCTCAGGCTGCTAAACCGGCCATTGGTGGAGTTCTCGCTCTTGTCTCTTGCCCGCCAAGGCATCCGCAACTTCATCTTCGGAGTTAAAGGCTACACGAACTACAGGGACCTGTACGACTATTTTGAGTCAGGCTACGGCTTCTCCGTGCGGTATAACATCAAACCGCGGGTTCACATAAAATACCAGCCTAACGTAGATGACCTTGGAAGCGCTGACTCTGCAAGAATTAACATGGAGTATTACGACATTGATTATCCAGTCTTCGCGGTGCAAGGTGACAACGTTTTCGAAATCAACGTGAAAAATCTCCTGCAATTTCACCGAGAAAAAGGCGCACTGATGACTATAGTGCTTAGGGAAGTAGAGAACGTTGAAGGCTTAGGCATCGCTGACATCGACAAGAACAGCCGCATCCGCCAGTTCGTCGAGAAACCCCTGCCCAAAGACGCTCCCAGCAATCTTGCAAATACTGGCTTATACGTGCTTTCGCCAGAAATAAAGAAGGTTTTCAAGGAGAAAGGGGTCAAGCAGATAATTGAGGAGAAACACAGGTTAGATTTCGGTTACGACTTCATACCATACTTGACACAAACAGGACACCCAGTGTACGGTTACACGTTAAAGGGAAACTGGTTTGACGTGGGCACTCCCAAGAACTATTTGGAAGCCATGAAGAAACTGCTTCACGGAGGCTTCAGCATGCTGACGGATTTCGGCGGAAAAATCAGCGGAAAACAGCAAATATGGGTTCAGGGAGAAAGCAACGATTCAGAGCAAAGAAGACAGGAAATTATTAATAAAATCAAGCAAGGGCGGATAGAGATTGAAGGCGCCGTGCTCATCGGCAGACACTGCCAAATCGACGATGGAGCGCGAATAGTTAACTCCTGCATAGACAACTTTACAAGAATCGGTAAAGGCGCCACCATAGAGAACTCGGCGGTTTTGGACAGAGTCATAATCGGAGAAAAAGCCGAAGTTCAGGACAGCATAATCGGCAGGCACTCAACAATCCTTTCGAGCGGTCGAAAACAGACGAAAATAAACACGGTTTCGGTTGTTGCCGATGATGTTACAGTAGAGGAAGGCTGCAGCCTAACGGCGACAAGAATTTATCCGCATCAGCGTGTTAGAGGCGAATTTCAACACCAAATCTTAATGTCAAGCTAAGCCTTAAACCACTTGAAAATCAAATATTTCGTTTTCTCCGCAGCCAAGTCTGGCACGGCAATTATGAAACGTTTCCTCACAGTTGTTGCCAGTCGTCCCGCTTTGACGATTTCAGTCGCTGAAATATCCGCGCCTGCCTTCTTCACGGAAACCATGTACGGCGCGTGCTCAACGCCTGGACCATACTTGTAAACTGCAAAATCGCAGCCGAACTTTATGCCCGGCGTCACAATCAAGCCGCTGTCTCGCAAATCTCGGTAAACAGCGTATTTCTCTTCAAACTCGTCGTATAACTGCTTAGTTTTTTGCTGGAGCGTCTTGAGCCCGACTTTGCGCTTTGCTGAGCCTTCGTAAATCGTTATCTTGTTCTTCTCAACTAGGTATAGACCTTCCATCAAATCTAAGAGTAAGGGGACTTTGAACTCGGGAATTTTTGGCTTTGGGATTCCAAGCGGTTTGCCGTAAAACCCTGTTTTGTACAGCTGCGAGCCTTCTGCGGGGTCCCAGACTACGAGGAAATTTTCAATTAATTCGACTTTGATTTTAGCCATGAAAGTTTTCGCGCTCTCTGTCACATTATGAACGAAAGTACGCGTGCGGTGTCCGCGGCGTCTTCGGCCTTGTCAGCAGAATTTTCTAGAAGTTGAAGTATGTCTCGCATAAGCAGAAGGACGGGGAGGTCAAGTTTGCTGCTGAGGACTTTTATTAAGAGTGCTCGGTAGAGGTCGTCCACGGTTCTTTCGGCCATTTCAACGTCTTTAGCTTTTTCCAGGGTTTTGGCTGAACCATAGCTCAGAACCATCATTGTTTCTCTTAGCTTAAGCACCGCGTCAAAAACAGCCTCGGAAAGCGTCAATAAATCCTTCTTTATGTCGCTTGGCACGTTCCAGTTATGCTCGATAATTTCAATAAAATAGTAAGCGATTCCTTCGGAAAAATCCGCGATCTCACTTGACAAGTTTGTGAACCTCAGATAATCTTCTCTGCTTATCAGAATGGCGCCTATCTCGGCTAGCTCTTGAGAAACCATGCGCCTCGCTTTGACGACTTCTTCCTCTCCTTTTCTGATTTCGCTGAAAAGCTGTCTAGCTGTTTCTTTGTCGCCTTTCGAAAAGTTCTCAACCATTTGAGGGATTTTTCGAGTTACATCTACGACTTTGCGCAGGTTGTCTTGGCATGCGCTTAAGGCTCTGCGTTTTACGCGTTGTTCTGTTTCTGCTGGAAGTACCAAACTTGTTTTCGCCCCTCATTAAATCGCTGATCGTTCTAACATGTAGTATTGCAAGTGTATTAAAAAAGCTAACGACTTAAACCGAAAGTAAAGTGCCTAAATCTTCAAAGTTTAGTTTTCCTTGGAAATACTTGTGCAAGAGTTCAGGTAAGTCCTTGATTGCGGTGCGGACTTGCTGCCACGAGTCGCGGTCGCGGATGGTAACCGTGACATCTTTCAGCGTGTCGTAGTCTACTGTTATGCCTAAGGGCACGCCTGCTTCGTCAGCGCGAGCATATCTTCTGCCTATGCTGCCTGTTTCGTCAAATTCCGCTGCGAAGCCTTCGTTTAAGAGCTGCTGATGGACTTCCCGCGCTTTTTCTGCTATGCCATCCTTGCTTACCAGCGGGTAAACGCCCATCTGCGTCGGTGCGATGCCTCGAGGGAAGCTCATTAGGACACGGTCGTTCTTCACGCGGTAAGCGTATTCCAGTGCTACATAGAATAGGCGGTCGGAGCCGAAGCTGGGTTCGACAACGTGCGGGATGAAACGTTTGCCTCGAACAACAGTTTTTTGAAGGCTGATGTCTACGTGCTCTGGCAAAATCTTGCAGTTTTCAACCATGTAGTAGCCGTTTTTTTCGAGTGCGGCTGCAATTGTGTCCGCGGGCGCTTCTGTGAGGAGTGCTGCGACTTTTGCTGCTTTCCCTTTGAACGCGGGTCCAAGCTTTGCCATTATGGGCTTCGCAACAAGCTGTTCTTCCTCTATGGGTGTTGGGTATTCTTTGTAGACGCGGAAGTCTGTGCCGCTGGCTTTCATGTGGCAGCTTAAGTCGTAATCGGTGCGGTAGGCGTGTCCTGAGACTTCTATCCAGCCCCAGCGGTCAACGTACACTTCCTGATCAAAGCATTGTGTGGCGTAGTGGGCTTTTTCCCATGGGAGTTTCTCGATGAAGCGCTGGTTTTCCGCGGGCACACCGATTTCCGTTAGGAGCTTTTTCGCCATTACCATGAAGAAGGCTTGCCACTCGGAGCGGATTATCTTTTTTGCCACGGCGTCTTTGACGGTTACTTCAATTATTTTTTCAGTGCCTGCTTGCCTTTCTGGAGCGAGGTACAACCGCAGAGTTTCTTTTTCTACGTCTTTCAGCAAGTTGCAATCTGGCTCTTCGGGGTCGAAGAAGAATTCCAAGTCGGCGATGGTGAACTCGCGGAGGCGAATTAAGCCTTGTCTCGGCGAGATTTCGTTTCTTAGAGCGTGTCCTATCTGGATGACGCCGAAGGGAAGTTTCTCGCGTGCCGCCGCGTAGAGACGGTTGAATTCGACGAATATGCCTTGTGCGGCTTCGGGTCTGCCGTAGCCCGTGGCGCCCGAGTATGGTCCTATCGTGGTTTCGAACATTGTTAAGAACTGCTGCGGTGGGTCGAAAGTACCGCCGCATTCAGGGCAAGTAATCGCGTTTTTCTCGATTGCCGCTTGAATCTCTTCTAGGCTCATTTGTTCAGCTTCAGTGGAACTTAATTTCGCGTATTCCTCAAGTAAATGGTCTGCGCGGAACCGCTTGTTGCACTTGGAGCATTCAACCATGGGCTCCTTGAAGTGGTTAACGTGACCTGACGCTTCGAAGACTCTGCATGGCGTGATTACGGATGACTCTATTTCGAGAACGCCCAGTTTAGTGACGAAAAGTTCGCGGAGTTTGGCTTCGATGTTTTGCTTTAGCTTCGCGCCTAGGGGTCCGTAGGTTACGAAGCCGCCTACGCCGCCGTAAATCTCGTACGACTGCCAAAAGAAGCCTCTTCGTCGGGCTAACTCGTTAACTGCTGTGAATTTGTCGCATTTTGCTTCGTTGTTCAATTTTACCAACCTTTAGGTAAGTGCCGAGTTTAGATTAAAAGGTTGCCTTGAAAGTTTGTCCGTTTTATTCTGTAATGGTGCCGTTGACATTATCGTATGTATCTTACGTTTAGGTTTGGAACCAGTGCAACGCCGGGCTTTGCCAGTAATTCTATGAATCTGAAGCCTTTGAAGGGGTGAAACATGTTTGCAGAGGCGCAACTTCGCATGATCCACGCGGTGTCGAGTCCCATTTCGGTTCCCGCGCAAGCGAGGACGCGTTTGTCTTCGGGAATTGCTCCGGCGTCGGTTGCCATTAAAACGCTTTCTAAGCACACCAGCGTTCCCGTGGAGATTAGCTCCAGCGTTTTCGCGATAACGTCCAGCGAAGTGGTTTTGTGCAGGTGCAGCCTCATGGAGAAGGTGGGTCCAAAGAGCGGGATGGTCCCCCGCACAATTTCGACGCCAAGTTCGTTCAGCTTTAGGCAATTTTCTTCGGTGACGTTCATCGGCACCCTTTCAAGTCCTTTCTTCAGAAATTCATCCCGTCTCGTTGCCAGTTCAGGAATTTCCTCAAACAAGCCACCCTGCATCTCGTTCACTTGCCAATACATGCCCTGCGGACAAGTGACGCAAACTATTTTTCGGTTTTTAATTTTCTCAGCAACTTTTAAGGCGCTATCACCAGTGACAGACGCCACAACCACGTAATCCGCCCTCGAAGAAGCAGCCTTGCAAATCTCCACCACTTCCTTGGTGTTTACGGGTCCAGGTTTTTCAAAAACTATCATACATTTGTCTCCTCTTAGAATTTTTTGTTCTATGTTGGTTAACTCGTTTTTAGGCTATTGCGGCTACGGAATTAAAAGGTTGCCATCTACAATACACCGAATTAAGAATGGCAAAACACAGACTATTTCTCTCCCATAACCGTTGGCAAGTTCGCGCGCGCCCTACCAGGTTTAACGAATACACACAAATCGGATAGCATTGGTAACACTTGGGAAAAATTTAAGTGTTAACTGCTCTTGTAGAATGTAAATTATTCACGGTAGAAGGCGTAGAGGCACTCTCGATGCATCTTCGGAATCAGCAAATTCCAAAGTTTACACCTATAGCTGTTGGTATTTTTCTAATAGTTGTTTTATTTCTAGTTGGAGGTGTGTATGCTCTATCGCTCACAGGCACGGTCTTATTCGTTTTATTTCTGCCCGGTTTCTCAATTCTACAAGTGACAACGTCAGAAGAATTTGACTTCTTAGAAAAACTAATTCTATCCCCCATAATTGGAATAGCGTTCGTATCGTTGATGACGCTTTATTTATCCTTATTAAATGTACCAATAAATGAACTAACAGTCATCATGTCTGTGCTTTTGCTATCGGTTCCTTTGCTAGCATATTCGTGGAAACGAGGTGGACTGAAGAAAACAAGTTTCAAGTCATCTATCGCGCCATCTACATTTTTTGTCCTGATGCTTTTCATTGTTATTTCAATTGTTCTGATATCGATTCCATTCCCAACGAATGGAATTTTACTTCCTATTGGCGATGACCCAGCTTCCCCAGCTTTGGTCGCGACTATGATCACTCAGCAGGGTAAAATTCCCCAATCGTGGGCACCATACTTTCCCGAACAATCATCCTTCACCTATCCGCCAGGATACCCTTCAGTTCTAGCTTTCCTCTCTCTCATAGACCCCTTATGCACCATGACAGTTCTTATAACTCTTTTTTCAACATTCTTCGCTGTAGTACACGGCCAAATATTTGTCCTCACACGTAAAGTGTTTAATGACAATAGAATTGCACTTTGCTCAGCAGCTTTCTCCGCTGTGCTCTCAGGTGGTTTCTATCAAATGATAAACAACGGTAGAATTCCAGCACTTGTTGGGGTGGCATTAACTTTGAATCTGATACTTTTTTCATATCTTTATTCAATTACTGGAAAACGTAAACTGCTATTACTAGCAGGCATTACATTAGCAAGTTTATTCATAGTCTACAGTGTCGCATTCATCACTGCCGCATTTTTTGTTATTCTGTTCTTTTTATTTGGCTTGATCTTTTCCAAGCATAGAAAAGAAAGTCTTTTTGGAGCCGTAGCAATCATTAGTACGGGACTTGTATTCTCGTTACCTTGGGTTTTAAATATCTTAAATAGGCTAATGACGCAGGTTCCAACAAGGGAATATGAAGCGCTTGTATTATGGTTTAGTAGGTATTCACTTCAAAACGAAATGGGCTTAACAAACTTTGTATATTATGGCTACTTGCTGCTTCTTTTCGGTATTGCCGTTTTGCTCACTATTTTCATTAGGAGGAGAAGGGGTAGCTTTCTTCTAGCATGGTTTCTCAGCATATTCCTCTTAATGTTAAATGAAATAGTCAAAATTCAATTTCCAGGTTGGTATTATCTTCAAGCAGGGTCCTTTCTCCATCCCACGTTATCATTGCCTCTGGCTGTTCTAGCGGGACTTGGTTTTGTTAAAGCTTATGACTTCTTGAAAAAACGCCTTCAAAATTCTTCACGTAAAGTTATCAAAACCAAAGCACACTTCATACTTATTGCATTTCTTCTTTTATTCACAGCTATTCTGGGAGCAACGACGGTATTAGGGAATTCTGAAATTAACAGGGACTTGAACGGTCTTCAACTGGAACGAATGCCTACCGCTGATTATAATGCAATGATGTGGCTTTCAAACAACACGCCAGAAGATGTTGTAATCTTTAATGACCATTGGATTGGAACTCGAAGTATTTGGATACCTACAGTCAGCCACAGACGCATTCTTATGCCATTATTAAGCATATCCGAAATTGGGTGGACAGATATTATGTTTACAAGGCAAGATGAAAGCCTTATCATCACAAACGATCCTAACTCAGCAGAGGCTCTGGCTATTTTACAGAAATACAATGTCTCATACATATATCTCAGCGCTGCCTATAGCGCTCAAGTTGCAGAATGGAGAAACAATTATAATACAACTCTATTCCTGCAAAGTCCTCATTACGAGCTTGCATTTAATGAAGATAATGCTTGGATCATCAGAGTGATCTACTAGTACGCTCTATGGTTCAAATTATAGCTTCAATAAGCTGATATGGACGAGACATAAATTTTGTAGTGGTCAACAATGTCAATGTCTGTGGCAGAAGGCGACAGGTAAAATATGACTTGTTTCGTTTGACCACTGCCCAAAAGGAACGGGGCACCTCCAATTGCTGTCCGAGAACTTGCTGTATTCGCTCGAGTAATCTCTGGTTCTAAAGTTTGGATAATGCTGCCGTTGCGACTATAGAGCCTTACAGCCAAATTGATGGATGAAACATAGCTGCCTGTTCTGTTGCCAAGGGGCGCGTCAAGGTCCGCAGATGTGTAATCGTTTCTAATTGTGACTGCGATAATCAGAACTGGTTCTCCAGTCCAGATTCCGTACTCGTAGCTTCCCGTCATCAGTCCTCCAGCATCGAACGTCCATCCCCAAAATGACAGCACAATAGACCTGTTTTCAGTCAGTTCAAATGCTCTTAGGGAACTGCCGTTAAGTGGAGCTTTAAACGGGTAAGCGGGCAAATAGTGGTAGCCTGCAGCCGTGGAACTTGAGAAAATTTTTGTGGCTGTCTCTTCATCGTTCTGGTCTGGAAGTGTTGTTAGGTATTGATTTTCACTTGGCGGTTTCAGGTTTAGTCTTGACTCTGCTAAATGAATCGCCGTGTCAAGTTGAGTAATTAGTGTGTCACGATCAATTATTACGTTGTCGCGTTGGTTAATTTCACTCTGCAAAGACAATACGTTGTTATACTCAAACGCTGCAAGCGTTAAACTAAGAGCTAAGAGCAGAACAAGAACCACTATCGCCGACTTCAAAACGACACTTCTCATAGAGGTGTGCGCCTTCTCTTTTTCGTGTGTTTTAGATCCAGCTACGCTTTCTATGGTTTCAACGCTGTGCAGAGCATCCTTGCCTTGATCTGACAAGGTGTACTTTCCATAATTATCCGTTTTCATCAACCCGTTCAGCTTGTTTATGTGATGTTGAAGGTGCCCGCTACTCTCAATGCCCAGTTTCTTCTTCAAGTCAGCAAAACCCAAAGGACCCTCACTTAAAACCTTCAGAATAATTATGCGCGTTGGATGACTCAGCGCATCAAAAACCTCGGCTTGTTGCCTGTCTTCATCAAAATTCTCTTCACCCATGATTTTGCGCTTCCTTATATAAACTCTTCTCGCTTCAATATTTAATACCTCGTTATTAGACCAAAAACGAAAATCGCTTTTTGCTTAACTCAGTATAGAATTATCAGGTCTATTCTTCTGGACATTCGGCTTTTTTGTTGGAGACACTTGTTTAGCCAAATTTGAATTCGCCTGCAACTTAACGCCAAACCCATCATAATTGCCGCCTAACAGAAATAACATGCAGAGACCCATAAGGGGAGACCACTATTGGCGCTTTCCGCAACCAAAAGCATGATGAAAACAGGCGCTTTAAATAGGGGGCTATAGACAAAAATCGCGCATCAGTTCACGCAGGTTCCAGCCACACTTGAAAACTCGATATGCCACAGTTTTTCTGTTTAAGCCCAAGTTTTCGATGGAAAAGTGAAGAAGAATACATAAACTTTTAATTTTGCAACTCTACGACCCTTTAACTGAAGAGGTTACCCCAATGGTTACTTTAAACCTTGACAAGATTTTCAACCCAAAAAGCGTAGCCATAATCGGTGCCAGCGACAAGGAAGGCTCAGTTGGATACGCAATAGTGAAAAACTTCACCGAGTTAGGCTACACGGGAAAAATTTACCTCGTTAACATACGTAACCCAGAAGTTCTCGGCATAAAAACCTACCAGAAAATGGAACAGATTCCTGAAACCGTTGACTTAGCCATGATTGCAACACCAGCAAAAACTGTTCCAGACGTAATGGAAGAATGTGGACACGCAGGAGTAAAAGGCGCGATAATCGTTTCAGCAGGCTTCAAAGAAACTGGCGCAGAAGGCAAAGCTCTAGAAGAAAAAATTCTGGAAGTAAAAAAGAAGTACGGCATGAGAGTAATCGGACCAAACTGCATAGGCATAATCCGTCCCAGAATAAACCTGAACGCCACATTCGTGGATAAAATGCCGAAACCTGGCAAAGTAGCTTTCATCTCCCAAAGCGGCGCTTTAGGCTCAGCAATCTTGGATTGGGCGATACATGAAAACATAGGCTTCAGCAACTTCGTCTCAGTAGGCTCCATGATCGATGTGGACTTCGGAGACCTCATAGACTACTTCGGCACTGACCCCCAAACCAAAAGCATACTCATGTACGTGGAAGGCATAACAGAAGCACGCAAATTCATGAGCGCCGCCAGACACTTCGCACGAACCAAACCCATAATAGTTGTCAAAGCAGGCAAATTCAGCGAAAGCGCAAAAGCAGCCGCATCCCACACTGGCTCGCTTTCAGGCGAAGACGCCATTTACAACGCAGCATTCAAACGCGCTGGCATAGTCCGAGTGGAAGAAATCGAAGACCTCTTCAACGCCGCTGAAGTTTTAGGAACTCAACCGTTGCCGCGTGGACCTAACTTGGCGGTGATCACGAACGCTGGTGGTCCAGGAGTCATGGCAACCGACGCCCTAATCGCGAAGGGCGGCAAACTTGCTAAACTAAGCCGAAAAACCATGGATGCCCTTAACAGTGTTCTACCGCCTTTCTGGAGCAGAGGCAACCCCATTGATGTGCTCGGAGACGCTGGGGCTGAACAGTATAAAACTGCGGTTGAAGCTTGCTTGAACGACGAGAACATTGACGGCGTACTTATCATCTTCACTCAGCAAGCAGTTTCAAAAGCGGTTGAAGTAGCCAAAACCATCGTAGAACTCGTTAGGAGTAAAGCATACCAGAACAAGACTATATTGACCAGTTTCATGGGTTACGGTGCAGTGCAAGAGGCAAACAGCATCCTCAACGCAAACAACATTCCAACTTACTCAACACCTGAAAACGCGATTAAAACGTACATGTACATGTACCAGTACCAGCGCAACGTTGAACTCCTTTACGAGACGCCTGAGGAGCGTCCAGTAGACGCTACGCAACCTAAACGGCCGATAATGGCTATACTTAGAAACGCGGCGATGGAAGAACGTGAACTGTTGACTGAAGACGAAGCAAAAAGAGTTCTAGACTACTACGATTTTCCAGTTGTAAAAACTGAGGTAGCCACCACCGCAGAAGAAGCTGTTGCCTTCGCCCATCAGATTGGCTATCCTGTGGTTCTCAAAATTCTTTCTCCACAGATAACCCACAAAACCGAAACTGGAGGCGTAATGCTTGACCTGAACTCTGACACCGATGTCAAACAAGCATTTGACATCATTATGCATCGGGCAAAAAAGCATAGCCCGAAAGCCCAGATACTCGGCGTCACCGTTCAGCCCATGATAAGCCGGAAAGGCTGCGAGATCATAATAGGGGGAAAAACTGACCCGCTGTTCGGTCCGGTAATCCTTTTCGGCATGGGCGGCGTAGGCGTCGAGCTCTTCAAAGACTACTCAATTGGGCTGCCGCCGTTAAATACTACGCTTATCAGGAGAATGATGGAAGAAACCAAAGTCTACCAGCTTCTGAAAGGCTACAGAAACGTGCCGCCAGTTAACCTCAAGCTTCTAGAAGAAACAATGGTGCTGTTCTCGCAGTTGCTCGTAGACTTCCCGCAGATAAAGGAAATCGACGTAAACCCTCTCCTGATAAACGAGAAGGAAGCCTGCATTCTCGATGCAAGGATAACAGTTGACAAGAGCAAGGTTTTCAAAAAGTTTGAACCTCACGAGCACTTGGTGATAAGCCCGTACCCGAAGAAGTACGAGACGCAGTGGAAGCTTAAGAACGGACAGGAAGTGCTGTTAAGACCCATAAAGCCTGAAGACGAGCCCATGTGGCTGGAAATGTTCCAAAGCTTCTCTGAAGAGGCCATACGCTACAGGTTCTTCCAGTTGCTCAAGGACACTCCGCATGAGGTGCGCGTTCGCTACTGCAACATCGACTACGACCGCGAAATCGCCATAGTGGCGGAACTCAGTGAAGAAAGCCGTAAAAGAATCTTGGGCGTGGGAAGGTTAAGTATTGAGCCTGACGGGAAAACTGGGGAACTTGCTTTCATAATCGGCGACCAATGGCAAGGGCAAGGCTTGGGAACCAAAGTGGTGGATCACGTGCTTGAAATAGCCAAAGAGATGAGCGTCGAAACCGTCTACGCCATAATGCTTCCTGACAACCGGAGAGCCTTAAACCTGACAAAGAAGATGGGCTTCAAACTTGAATATTTAAGCGACGGCACAGTGAAAGGAGTTCTTGACCTCAAAGAGGAAATGCCCAGCGAAAAATGCCCTGAATCTAAAAACCCAGAACCGCCGCCTGAAGCAGACAAGAAAAAGAGGCTTTCTCCAGAAAAAGAAAAACTGGGAAAGGGTGCCCAACCAGAAGCGGAAGTAACCTCGCTGTAGAGGGCAGTTCTTAGCGTTTTCCGTTGTTTTGAAGTTAAACCTAAGCGGCGCTAAACGAAGTGTACTTTAACAGCGTGTGTTGAGCAGGAGATGCAGGGGTCATAAGCGCGCACTAGCATTTCTAAGGTCAGCTCAATCTCCTTCGGCGTCTTATCTATGATTTTAGGCACTAAAGATTTCATGTCTAACTCGATGTTGCCGTGGTTCTGGTTCGTTGGAATAACGCAGTTGGCTTTTATGCAGATGCCTTTCTCGTTATACGTGTAATCGTGGAACAGTATACCTCTGGGAACTTCAACTCCGCCGACGCCTCGACCTGCTTTGACTTTCACTTCTGGGTTATTGTAGTCTGGCTGGCTCTTCAAACCTGCCGCTTCAAGCTCGTTAATAAGCCTAATTGAATCTTCCACGCTGTGAACCACTTCCACTAACTGCGCAATACTATTCATGAATGGGTTATGGCATACTGGCTTTAGGTGGAACATTTCAGCGGTCTTCTTTGCCAATGGAGACAGCAGGTCGTAGTTAATGTTAAGCCTAGCGAGGGCGCCGACCATGTACGAGTCTCGAACGTGCTTTGCCCGTTTCGCCGTAGACTGAGGAACTATGTACTCGTTAGTGAATGAAAGGTACTCGCTTGCTGGTGCAGCGCCTGTGTCTGTGGAGCCGATTTTTCCATCGTAAAGCGCATACTCATCAGGTTTAGTTAGCGCGATGAACTCGGTTTCCCTAACAAAATCAGGTATCTTCGGCGCTAAACTCTGGAGCAATTTCGCGACGGCTTGCAAGTCTGGAACAGATGCCTTTAGCTTTTCTCTGAGCTCGTTTAGTTCCTTCATAGAGGGAATCTTGGAGAAACCGCCTGGCAGCAGCCTTTGAGGGTGCGTTGTCCTACCGCAGACCAAGTTGGACATTTCATTTGCCAGTCTGTGCAAGCGCAACACGGTTTTGAGTTCTTCCGGATTAGAAGACGCAAGCGGAATCACTGAACCAACGTCCATCAGGTCGGGAAGAACCAGAAAGCCCACGTGTAAAAGGTGACTTTGCATGTTCTCTGCGTGCAGTGCTATTTTTCTCAGTTTGAGGTCTTGGTCGCTTATGGTTACGCCCATCGCTGCTTCAGTGGCTCTTAAAGATGCAAGTGCGTGACCTATGGAGCAGATGCCGCAGATGCGCGAAGTTATGTGATGCAGTTCGCTCCATTTGCGCCCTATAACCATGGCTTCGAAGAAGCGTGGCGCTTCGGAGATGTTCCATTCACAGTGCTCTACTGTTCCTTTCCTTACGTTGACGTAGATGTTTCCGTGTCCTTCAACTCTTGTTACATGGTGTACTTCAACGTCAAAGTTTTTGTCTTTCATCTTTTTTTCTCCTGCCAACCGAAATACAATTTAAACTTGTTTATTGCGTCGTCGACTGTGAGACCGTATTTGATTAAGACTTCTTTTTGGGAGTTTTCGTTCGGATTATCCACCAAGCCGCGGCATCCCCAGCATATGGTGCCCTCGTTGACGCAGCAGGAGTTGCAGCCTGCTCTGGTGACGGGGCCCACGCAGAATTGGCCTCTTTCAAACGCGCAGACATTCTCGTTTTTCTTGCATTCAACACAAACAGGATAGTTGGGGATGTCTGGCTTCTTTCCCAGCAAAAGTGACTTAACTACGTGGAGAAATTCCTCTCTGTTTATTGGGCATCCGTGCACGTAAGCGTCCACAGGTATTACAGCATCTATAGGTCTCGCTGCATAAGTATCGAACAACTTGGCTTTGTCGCCGTATACAGTTCTCCTAACCTCATCCAAGTCTTGATAGTTTTTCAAAGAGTTAATGCCGCCGATTGTGGCGCACGAACCGATGGCGACCACTATCTTCGCATTACTTCTGATTTGTTTCAGTCTGGTCTCATCGTGAAGTCGAGTGCAAGACCCTTCAATGAAGGCTATGTCATAGTTGTCGTTGTGTTCTTTCATGACTTCTCTGAAACTCACAACTTCAATCTGCCCCAGAAGGGTGAGAAATTCTTCTTCCAAGTTTGCGACTTGCAACTGGTCTCCTTCACAGCCTGCGAAGTCAAAGAAAGCAACTTTTGGTTTCTTCATTATAACGCCTCTGGTACGCCCTTAATTTTTGAATAATTAAACACTGGGCCGTCCCTGCACACGTAAATCTGGTTGATCTGGCAGTGACCGCATTTTCCAACGCCGCATTTCATTCTCCGCTCAAGAGAAAGAATTATGTGATCATCTGGAACATTTCGCTTTTTCAGGTCTGCTATAACGAACTTGTACATAATCGGTGGACCAACAACAATGGTGTAAGTGGTTTCTGGATCAAAATTGACTTGAGGAATAAGCGTAGTGATCACGCCTATGTTTCCAGTCCATATTTCGTTTTCAGGGCACCAGTTAACCGTAGATTTGAATTCCACATCATCTCTTTTTTCCAACGCAGCCAATTCGTCGCCGAAAAGCAGCTCGCGCGGTTCTTTGCAGCCGTAGAGAAGAACAACGCGACCGTAATCCTTTCTATTGTCCAAAACGTAATTGAACAACGACCGCAACGGCGCAATACCAAGACCGCCTGCAACAAACAGAAGGTCCCTACCCTTCAAGAATTCTGCGTCAAAGCCGTTTCCAAACGGACCTCTGATCCCAACTTTGTCGCCTACATTAAGCATATGTAGCTTAGTTGTCACGTTTCCTATTTTGCGCACGCAAAGTTCGAACGTGCCCTTCTTTGTTGGCGATGACGACACAGAAATCGGTGCCTCGCCTACGCCGAAAACAGAAACTTGAACAAACTGGCCCGGTTTATGATTCAAAGTGGAACCGTCATCCAACTTTATTTCGAACAACATCTCATTGGCTGTCATAGACACTTTATTAATAATAGTCGCCAGTTTAGGAACATAATCTATGTTGCCTTCAGTTTCAATGTTAACTTCGGGCTCAGTTGGCGTGGCTATTTGCACGCCCATGCTGAGGACTTCACGGTACATGTCGTTTAAAAGGTTGACGGGATTAGCGATGTCAGGCAAACAGTTTGAAGAGCACCGCCCACAGCCAACACATGAAACGAAGCCAAAGCGGTCGAACAAGTATTTTCCTTTCTTAAAGTACCTATGCCGGTACCTCGTGGGTCTCGTCTGACGGAAGTTTTCTCCTGAAGCGACCTTGGCAAAGTCTTCTAGTAGGCAGCCGTCCCACGTTCTAATTCTCTCGCCGCGCTCAAGTGACAAATGGGGGTCATCCTTAACGTCAAAGCAGTAGCACGTGGGGCACACCAGAACGCAAGAGCCACAAGCTAAACACTTCTCGGAATGCCTCTCCCAAAACCCGCTTTTTTCATAAGTCTTGCTTAGCAATTCAGGGATAAGCTCTGTTGGGAAATCAAATTTCTGCTGAGACATGTTACTTATCTCCTGCTTTTTCTGACCTACCAACTGAACGTCTCTTGCCAACGCGTCTGTAACGTTCTTGGCGTATTTCTCCAGAAGCGCCTCGCCCTTCAGCGAGCCGATGCTGATGGCATACCTGTTGCCGAGGTCAGTTAGCATCAAGTCATAGCCATGGTCAATTGTGGCGCAGCCCATGTATGATGCAAAGCACCATTTGGACATTTTTTGGATGTTAACGCCTATTATTATGGATGCTTTTCGCTTTTCAAAGTAGTATGGGTCAGACTTGGTTTCTCTGAATATCTCATCCATGTGAAGCAAAGCCACAATGTCATAAGGATGAACTCCAATGATTACTGTAGGCTTAAGATCAGCAGGGTCCTTAGCAGAAAACCCGTTAGCCACGTTGTAGGTGACCAGAGTTTCGCGCTGAGGAAAAAAATACTTTTTTGGGGGGAGCATTGTCACGTCATAATCAAGCCGTAGTTCGCTGGCAGATTCTAACGTTCCAAAAACGAATTTGTCGCCTTTCGACTTAACGCCAATAACATTTAAAGAATTATTTTCGATTAGTGAATTAACAAAGTTTGTAAAGTCTTCTTTCAGGATTATACGCACGTTTAACCCTCTCACTAAATTACTAAAGCAAAGGTAGAGTTGTGGAAAGCTAATGTGCTATTGCAACATTTATTGTTTTCCCGTGGAAGAACAATTATTTAACAATAAACATGGTGGCTATTTTGCGTCTAAATAATCTATAACATGTTTTCGCTAAGCTACAGACAGAGGCGTTCAGGACAAAATTAAAATTTTTGCGGGCTCTAACTTATATAGAACCGTTTTTTCAGTAATCTGGAGAGGGTCTTAGTGATTTTGAAATATTGGGAGCCAAAGTGGGAGGAGTATATTTTTGTCAAAAGATGATAACCGACGCATGCTTTTAGAGAAAACAATGAAAGAACACAACTATCAAGAGAGTGCTCTTCTGGAGATACTTCATAAAGCCCAAGGAATCTATGGCTACCTTGACAAAGACCTGTTGATGGATATTGCCCAATCGCTTCGCCTTCCCCCAAGCCACGTGTTCGGAGTAGCAACTTTCTACAGCTTTTTTAACTTGGAAAAGCCAGGTGAACACATAGTTACAGGCTGCCTTGGAACGGCTTGTTACGTGAAAGGCGTTGAAGAAATCATGCAAGCTATTGAACGTGAATTCAACGTTAAAAGAGGAGAAACCACGGCTGACGGGAAGCTGTCCTTGTTTGTCACACGGTGCATAGGGGCGTGTGCCATGTCGCCAGCCATAGTTGTTGATGACGAAGTCATTGGCAAGGCAACAAAAGAAATTGTGGTAGAAAGAATCAGAAAAGTACTTGGAGGTGCAAAGGAATGAAACTCGCTGACTTGCAGACGATTGCTGAACATGAAGTAGATTTTCAAAGAGCCTACAAGTACCGAATAAACGTGTGTTGTTCCAGCGGCTGCGTCCCGTTCGGCGCTCTTAGAGTGTTAAAGGCTTTTGAAGATGCGGTTAAGGAGTTTGGAGTTGAAAAAGAGTGCAAGGTCGCCAGAACTGGCTGTCCAGGCACTTGCTCGGTAGGTCCAGTTGTGGTGATTGAGCCAGGCGACTATCTTTACCAGAACGTCACCCCCGAAAAAGTCCGGGAGATAGTTAGGGACCACATCGTTTTAGGTTTGCCAGTAAAAGAAATGCTGTACAGCAACGAGGCGTTTTTTAAGAAGCAAAAGCGTTTGGTTCTGAGAAACGCTGGCAAAATAGACCCTTACAGAATTCAGGATTACATTGCAATGGGTGGATACTCTGCACTTGTTAAATGCTTGGCAACGATGACTCCGCAAGGCGTTATATACGAAGTGGTAGGTAGCGGTCTGAGAGGTCGCGGAGGCGCGGGTTTCCCAACTGGGCAAAAATGGAGTCTTGTTGCGAGAGCTCACGGTTCTCCTAAATACATTGTGGCTAACTTGGACGAGGGAGATCCTGGCGTCTTTGCGAATCGGACGTTGGCTGAGGCGGATCCGCACGCGATTCTCGAAGGCATGCTGATAGCTGCGTACGCAATGGGTGCGGAAAAGGGGTATATTTACATAAGAGCCGAGTATCCGCTGGCGATTCAGACTTTGCAGAGAGCTATCGTTCAGGCGAAGTCAATGTCTCTTTTAGGCAACAACATTCTTGAGACGCCTTTCAAATTTAATGTTGAACTCAGGTTAGGCGCTGGAGCGTTTGTGGCTGGTGAAGAAACTGCCATCCTCGCTTCTGTTGAAGGCAGAAGAGCTATGCCTCGCCCGCGCCCGCCGTACCCCGCGAATTCGGGCTTGTGGGGAAAACCTACGCTTATACAAAACGTTGAGACATTAGCGAATATCCCTCTGATTGTTTTGAACGGCGGCTCATGGTTTTCCAAAATTGGCACACCTAAATGCACAGGGACTAAGTGCTTCTCTTTAACTGGCAAAATCAGCAACCCAGGGCTGATAGAGGTTCCGATGGGAATCGCTCTTAGAGAAGTTGTTTTCGACATAGGCGGAGGCGTACAGGACGGCAGGAAGTTTAAGGCAGTCTTGGTTGGTGGTCCTTCGGGTGGATGCCTCCCCGAAACTCTTCTGGAGCAGCCGATAGATTATGAGTCACTGAAGAAAGTTGGCGCTATAATGGGTTCCGGCGGCATCGTTGTGCTTGATGACAGTTCCTGTATGGTGGACACGGCGAAGTTCTTCACTGAGTTTTGTGTGGACGAGTCCTGTGGTAAATGTACTCCTTGCCGGGCGGGTCTGGCAAGAATAAAGGAAATATTTGACGCGATCACTCAGGGCGAAGGCAAACTGGAAGATATAGCAACGTTGGAGAAGTCTGGTGTCTACATCAGGGATGCGAGCCTCTGCGGTCTTGGGCAAACGGCGCCTAACCCTGTTATTACAACGCTGCGGTACTTCAAGGATGAGTATGTTCAGCATATTGTGGAGAAGACTTGTCGGGCTGGTAAATGTTTCAAGAAGGAGGGTAAACAATGAGTGTTTTAACTGTTAAGCTGAAAATCGACGGCGTTGAAGTCGAGGTTCCAGAGGGCACGATGATTCTGAAAGCTGCTAAAGACAACGGCATCGACATTCCAACGCTCTGCAACTTGGAGGGTTTAACCAGTTACGGCGGATGCCGTTTATGCCTAGTGGAGATTAGTGGTTCACCAAAACTCTTTCCAGCTTGTGCAACGCCCGTAAGCCCCGGAATGGAGGTCACGACTAAGTCGGATCAGCTTAAGGAGTATCGCAAGATGGCTGTGCAGTTGCTTCTCTCCGAGAGAACGCATGTCTGCTCGGTCTGCGTGGCTAACGACCACTGTGAACTGCAGAGCTTGGCGAATCAGCTGGGGGTTGACCACACCATGTTCGAGCGCAACTGGACTAAAGACGAGATTGATTCAACTCATGACTTCTTGGTTATTGATCGAAACAGGTGCATACTGTGCACGCGCTGCATAAGGGTTTGCGACGAAATCGAAGGGGTTCACACATTGGATTTGCAATTGCGAGGAAAAGACGCGCAGGTCATAATGGATTTGGATGAAAAGTGGGGTAATTCCTGCTCTTGCACTTCATGCCGAAAATGCGCGAAGGTTTGTCCTGTAGGCGCCATTTACATTGAAGGCGAACCCGTATCTCACACTAAGCGTAAGGATATTGCCGAGTTTATCATGGAACGGAGGCAGCGAAAATGGCGAAAGTAGAGAAAATCAAGCTGGCAACGATTTGGCTCAGCGGCTGTTCAGGCTGCCACATGTCGTTTCTTGACCAAGACGAGCTGCTTATAGAGTTGGCTAAGAAAGTTCAGGTGGTTTACAGCCCGATTGTGGACGTAAAGACCTTTCCTGACAACGTTGATGTAACGCTTATTGAGGGCGCAGTGGCGAACGAGGAACAGCAGAGCCTGCTTAAACAGGCAAGAGCAAGAACGAAAGTGCTGGTTTCGCTTGGTGACTGCGCTGTGACAGGCAACGTTCCCGCTCTCAGAAACGCTTGGAGCGACAGCGACCAAACAGTTCTGAAAAAGGCTTACGTGGAAGACTCTTATGTGAATGCTCAGATTCCAACTGACGTGCCTAAACTGCTGAAGAAGGTGCGTCCGCTTCACGAAGTGGTTAAGGTGGACTATTTCATTCCAGGTTGTCCGCCGTCTGCTGGGCTGATAACTTATGTGTTGACGGAGTTGTTGGCTGGAAGGGCTCCGAATATGGAGGGTAGATCGAAGTATGGTTGAGGGCGCGAAAGTGGGTAAGGAGATTGTGATTAGCCCAGTTACGAGGATAGAAGGGCACGCCAAAGTAACCATTCACTTAGGTAAGGACCAAACGGTCAAGGAGGCGCGTTTCCACGTTGTTGATTTTAGAGGTTTCGAGAAGTTCTGTGAGGGACGCCCGTTTTACGAGATGCCAAGCATAACTTCAAGGTCATGCGGCATTTGCCCTGTTAGTCATTTGTTGGCTTCGGCTAAGGCGTGCGACGAGATTGTTGGGGTGAACCCGCCGACAACCGCCATCCTGCTGCGGCGCCTGATACACATGGGGCAGATGATTCAGTCGCATGCGCTGAACTTCTTCCATCTTTCTGCTCCTGACCTGCTGTTGGGAATGGACTCCGACCCAGCGGAGAGAAACATTTTCGGTTTGATAGCGAAGCAGCCTGACTTGGCGTTGCAGGGCATTAAACTGCGGAAGTTTGGGCAAGAAATCATAGAGAAAGTGGCGGGTAGAAAAATCCACTCCAGCGACTGGGTGATTCCCGGCGGCGGAAAATGGCCTCTCTCAAAGCAAAACGCTGCCTACTTACGTTCTAACCTGCCAGAAGCGTTAGACATTGCATTTAAAACGACCAAGTTGTTCAAGAATTGCCTTTCTGGGCTGGAAGAGGAAGTGCAGAACTTCGGCAACTTTCCCACCTACTATTTGGGTTTGGTGACGGCGAAAGGCGGACTGGAACACTATGACGGCAAGATAAGAATAGTTGATGCCGAAGGCAGAATGGTGGCTGACCAGCTTGACCCCGCACTTTATCACGAGTACATCGGTGAAGCGGTTGAGCCGTGGTCGTACATGAAGTTTCCGTACTACAAGCCGCTGGGTTATCCTGACGGAGCTTACAGGGTTGGTCCCTTAGCTAGGCTGAACATAGCTTCGCATTGTGGCACACCGTTGGCGGATGAAGAGCTTAAAGAGTTCAAGAAGCTCGGCAAAAACGGCGTAGTTCAAAGCACTTTCCACTATCACTATGCGCGGCTGATTGAGATTCTTTTCTGTCTTGAAGGCGTGAAAGAGATTCTTGAAGACCCAGACACCCTTTCTGAACGCGTCAGCTCCAAAGCTTTCGTCAACAACGATGAAGGCATTGGTGTGGCTGAGGCTCCGCGGGGCACGTTGATTCACCATTACGCTGTTGACCCACAAGGCATGATTGTGTGGGCTAACATGATAATCGCCACGGAACACAACAACCTCGCTTACAACAAGGCGGTGACGCAGGTTGCTAAGAAGTACGTGAAGGCGAAGCAGTTGCAGGAAGGGATGCTGAACAGGGTTGAAGCGGTCATACGTGCGTTTGACCCGTGCCTAAGCTGCGCAACCCACGCCGTCGGACAAATGCCATTGGAAGTGCGACTGGTGGATTCTGAAGGCAACATAGTGGACCATGTGACTCGATGACTGCTGTTCTATATCCAGTTTATTCGCCTTGCCAATGGACTTGATAGTAAATTCGTCCGTTGCCATATTCATGGGTGAACGAAAAGATTGCGCCTGAGTCCCAAAGTGCTATAGCTTTTGCGTCAGAATCCAAGCCTGCAAATCCGGCAGCGCCACGTCCCGCTACGAAACATACGGTATCGCCGTTCAAAAGTTGGGTTCCAAACGGCTTATCTTGAGTAACTCTTGCAGTTCCGCCTGTGTTCACGTATTCTCTGCAACCTAACCAGTCTGGTATCGCAGTAAAATTTACGCCTGGGCTTAGGCTTTTGCTGTAGGTTGTGAGAAAGCATACAGTGCCAGACCTGAGAACTAAGCCACCGCCATTAAAAACGTATTGTCTTATGAGCGGTTCGTGGCGTGGTTCAATCGCATAGTACGCCTCAAGCACCACAAGGTCATAACCGCTTAAATCGCTTGGAATATCGCCAGCGCATACCACCTCGAGACCTGATTGTTCTAATGCGCTAAGCATCATTGAACGGCGATATTCGAATACGGCTCCAGAGACTCCCCACTCCCAATATGCACCATCAGTCAGATGGTGAGCATCCCAGTTGTCTTTATTGTTGATGTACAATACTTTTTTGCCATTGCCAGCAGCCCATCTAGCTCCAGCTCCCATAAGCTTCAAACTTGGATTCAGCTCTGACTCATTGTACGGTGCCGGAGACGGCGTGTCTGTTTTGCGGCTCACGGTTATCATTAGGTTTGCGGGTGGAGCTGTTGGCGCTATTGTCAGCCACGCGGACAGGTTCTGTGTTCCAGGCACTATGCTGTAGTTGTGGTTGCTGAAAGTAACGTATCTATCCTGATATTCCGTGTCGTTCAAGCGGAAATCAAACTGCACAAAATAGGTTATAGGCGCGTGGTTCTGGACGGTTATTTCGAAGGTTGCGGTTTCTCCTGGGTAAAGGCTGAAGCCTGATGGGTAATTCAGTATTTCGAGGGGTTCTTTTACTTCGAGCGGTATGCTGATGGGTGACACTGCGCAGGCGGCAAAGCTTCCTAAGGCTACGATGGAAATCAGTAATGAAATTGCGAGGAAAACTCGCGGTCTTCGCGTTTTCTTTGCAGTTTCAAGCACGCTTTTCACCATTAAATATTCAGGCTGTTTCCGTGATTAAAGCGTTTTTGTCAAGGTTTCTTGACTAAACAGGCCGGAACCACAGTTTTTTAGTCAAACTTTCTTGACTAACCCGCTTAAACCTTAGTCAAGAAATCTTGACAAACCTATTTGCCGCCTATTTGGATCCTAATAGAAATAGCATGCAGAAACCTATAGAGGGGAGGTCACTATTGGCGTTTCCCGCAACCAATAACATGTTGAAAACGCTTCGACTCAGCGCTATAGCTCCTTTAAATAAGGTGGGTATAGTTTTTTCCACGCATAAGATTAGCGCTGCTCTTTTCCGAAAGAGTAAATAAGAGCTAAACAAAAGTTATAGCGCTTGAGGTAAACGGCGTGTCGTCAATCATTGAAGATCTCATCGCCAGAAAGGTATTCAACAGTCGTGGGGAAGAAACTATAGAAGTTGATGTCGTGACAACTTCTGGTTTCGGAAGAGCTTCTGCTCCGTCGGGGAAAAGTCGCGGTAAAGCTGAAGTGCTCTATTATCCGCAAGGTGGTGTAGATCAAGCGTTGAAAAAGATTGATGAGTTGATAGCGCCTGAAATTGCTGGTTTAAACTCTGATTTTCAAGAGGAAATTGACAGCACGCTTCATGAGATTGATGGCACAGCAAACTTTAAGGTTATAGGCGGAAACACCGCTTTTGCAATTTCGCTAGCCAACGCGGAAGCAGCGGCAAACTCTCACAGCCTCCTACTATTCCAGTTCCTAGGCGGAAACAACGCTAACACGCTTCCGTACCCGCTTGGAAACTCTATAAGTGGAGGACAGCACGCTCGTGGAAAAGCTCCAGACATCCAAGAATTCTTGGCGCTTCCCCATGGCGCTGAAACATTTCTAGAAGCCGCGACAGCAAACGCTCAAATCCACAAAAAAATAGGCGAAATCCTGAAGAAGAAAGAGAAACTCTTCAACGGCGGAAAAAGCTCCGAAGGAGCATGGATTGCTCACATTGGAAACATAGACGCTTTCGAAGTCATAGCCAAAGCGTGTGAAGAAGTAGGCAACGAGTTAGATTTTGAGTGCGATTTCGGCATTGATGTTGCTGCATCCTCGTTATGGAATGAAAAAGAAAAGAAGTACATTTACGCGAGTGAAGATAAAAAACGCGATACCGCCAAGCAGCTCGATTATCTTTTAGACCTGATTGAAAAGTACCATCTTGCTTACGTGGAAGATCCCTTCCATGAGGAAGACTTTGAAAGCTTTGCTGAACTCACCAAGAAAGCTAAGAACTGTTTGATTTGCGGTGACGACTTGTTCACAACCAGCACCGAACGATTAAACCAGGGAATAGCACTTGATGCGGCGAACGCGATTATAATTAAAGTCAACCAGATCGGCACGCTCACAGACGCAGCGGAAACAATCGAAAACGCCCAAAGACACGGATACACCACGGTAATGTCACATCGTTCCGGCGACACATGTGATTGGCACATAGCCCACTTGGCTGTAGCGTTTAAATGCCCAATAATAAAAACTGGAATTGTGGAAGGCGCACGTATCGCGAAAATAAACGAGTTAGTAAGAATTGAACATTTCTTAGGAAATAAAGCCAAAATGGCTAATTTAAAAACACATTAAGGAGAAAAGAAAATGGCAGAAGATGAAATTAAAGAAACCCCATCAGAAACTGAACCAGAAAAGGAACAGGAAACACCACCAACAGAGGAACTCTTGTTACCGCGTGACACATTGTTGTCAGCGGGAATACACATTGGAACAAGAATGAAAACCAGCGACATGGAACCCTTCATATACCGCGTCAGACCAGACGGATTGTTTGTTTTAGACGTTAAAAAAACTGATGAACGCATAAGAATCGCCGCAAAATTCTTGGCACGCTTCGAACCCGCAAAAATAGCAGTAGCAACAAGCAGACTTTATGCACACGAACCAGCGCAGAAATTCTGCGAGATAACAGGCACTACACCCATAATAGGTCGATTCATCCCAGGGCTCTTATCAAATCCTCAATATTCAAGCCGCATCGACCCTGAAGTGATAATTGTTTCCGACCCACGAGCAGACGCTCAAGCCGTCAAAGAAGCCGCTAAAGCAGGAATACCGATAGTAGCGTTATGCAGCACTGACAACGAGTTCGCTGGAGTAGACTTGGTTATTCCAACAAACAACAAGGGCAGACGCGCATTAGCTGTGATATTCTGGCTATTGGCAAGACAAATCCTCCGCGAAAGAGGCGAACTAGCAGCCGACAAAGACCCAGCAGCGACAATTGAAAATTTTGAAGCCAAACTCTCAAGGGATGACGAAGAGGAAGACTAAACCGATGGCGAAGATTCGGCATCCACGTGTTGCGGGAACCTTCTACGAAGGAAACGCCGAATCACTAAAGGCGCAGATTGAAAACTGTTTCCTCCATGAGCTTGGTCCAAAAAAGCATCCAAAAGTCAATAAAAACGGGTCAAGAGAAATACTTGGTCTCGTTTGTCCCCATGCAGGTTATGAATATTCTGGTCCCGTGGCAGCCAACGCCTATTATGAATTAGCTTCAGATGGAAAGCCAGATACAGTTGTAATTCTGGGACCAAACCACACTGGTTATGGCAGCGCTTTGGCGTTGATGAATGAAGGATTTTGGCGTACACCTCTGGGTGACGTGGAAATTGATGGGGAAACAGCTAACCGTATAATGCAGGAAACAAGTCTTGTAGATGTGGATGAGCTTGCGCACCGTTTTGAACATTCAATTGAGGTTCAGCTGCCTTTTCTGCAATACCTTTATGGCTCTGAGTTCAGGTTCGTGCCAATATGTTTCCAGCTGCAGGATTTATTGTCTGCTGTGGAAGTTGGAAAGGCTTTGGTCGAAGCTTTAGCCAGCAGAAACGCGGTGGTTATAGCGTCATCGGACATGACTCATTACGAGCCACAGGGAAACGCAGCTGCAAAAGACTTGGCAACGCTTAAAGCTGTGGAAGCTATGGATGAAAAGCGGTTCTACTCCGTTATTGAAAAGCAAAACGTAACCGCCTGCGGTTATGGTCCAATAGCCTCGGTGATTGCTGCTGCGAAAGGGTTAGGCGCAAAAGAAGCGAAACTGCTTTGTTATAAGAGCAGTGGAGATGTAACTGGCGACTATTCCAGCGTGGTTGGATACGCTGCTGTAAGCTTCAGAAAATAGTTTAAGCCTTCTGTGCTCTGCGGTGACTACCCCCCTCCCTTTTATAAAGGTTGAAACGTGGAGTGAACAATCAAACTGTATGAACGACGAAAAGTTCTTAAGCGTTTGGGCATTCTTCTAAACGGCAAGAAAAACGCCGTAGGCGATGCCTAGGTTTAAGTATTAGCTTGTTCCCCTTTAAGGGGAAAGGGCTGTATCAACTGAAAAAGTTAAAATAGTTGGATGACGAGGTGAAAAGTATGGAAAATGTTTACGCCGCGATGCTTCTTCATAAGGCAGGAAAAGAAATTAACGAAGAAAACGTGACAAACGTTTTGACAGCGGCAGGAATAACCGTTGACGCAGTACAAGTGAAAGCGCTAGTAGCTTCTTTAAGCGAAGTCAACATTGACGAGGCGATAAAGGCTGCTCCGACAATGATGGCTGCCGCGCCAGCGCCAGCAGCAGCTGCGCCAGCCGCAGAGCAAAAGCCGAAAGAGGAAGACAAGAAGAAGAAAGTTGAAGAGGATAAAGCTAAAGAAGACGCAGCGCTCGAAGGTTTAGGCGCCCTATTCGGGTAAAACGTCACTTCCTATTTTCTAGTTTATTTTCCCTTTCAAACTGTTTTTGTCGAAAACTGGTGACTAAACGGTTTCCTGCTTTCTTTTTCTTCTTCTAGCAACGAGCAACGCCAATACAATCGTGGTAAGCAAAGTTGCTGAAACCGCCGCAATTATTGGTAGCAGCATGTCTTGCGGGGTTGATTGTTGAGTAGAGCCATCTCCGTAACCTGAATTTGCAGAAGTTCCCTCTGGCTGACCCGTATCAGCCCTGATCACCACCGTAAGCGAAGTTACCCCGCCAGGATAAACCTTGTCCAACCCCATGCGGATGACCCAGAACGGGTAAAGCTTCTCCTCTCTTGGCGCAAAATATAGCTCCGTAAGAATAGATTCATCCACAACTTTCACGTTTGACACTGTAACGTTGCCTGAAGTCCACCAAGTCTTCTTAGCCTCCTCTTGTGCAATGCTTATAGCTTGCGCTTCATTCACGTTGACGCTGGCGCTGCCTATCTCATAGCGATTCCAACTATCACAGAACAAATTCAAAACACCATTCCTAAACCTAAGCGATACGAGATCATGACGATTATAAATGCCGTTTACTGCCCTGCTCCAAGTAATCTGCTCAATTTTGCTCATGCCACTAGTTACCGTGACAGAAACCTCCATAGTTATATCGCCCATTACTCTTGTAACGTTTATCAGCGAATTCCCCAAAGACGCAAACATGTCAAGCGAGCTACGCATTTCCTGCACGTAAGAAACGTTATAGTTAGCTTCATACCTTTCAAGAATGCTTTTTGCTTCCTCAACAACATTATCTTCTGTATCAACAAAAAGAGGCATACCTTGTTCTGGATAAAAGATGAACACGATATATCCTTTATCGACCGTATAGAGTACGCTCAAGCTACTTTCTCCAGATACAAGAGTGTAGCTTATGCTTTGCATGCCTAGAGACAAATCACCACCACTATTTCCCATTACAGTATACTTGTCCATGTCCAGCCTTGCCACATTTCTCAGGAACGATAAACCCTCTTCTGATGTTTCAGTTGCAGCTACCTCAGGCACTTGCATAAATACTAATGAAAAAAATAGTGGTAACGCTACCATAAAAATGCTGAACTTTTTCAATATGGCTACGGATTTTGTCTTATTGGTACACATACACAAGATCTCCCGGCACATTCATCGTTCCGTCACCATATATACGCATTTTACTCCAATTCCACGTGGCGGGAAAACCCCCACCACCAGGATACCATTGCAAGCCGCCATTGTAGAGTTTGGTTTGAGTAAAACCATACGTATAATTGCACCATATTGACGCACGATCCAATGCGAGATTTATCGAGCAACCGTTCTGGTATTCTAGTGCTGCGTAATAGAAATATGCTAACCAATGTTTATGTCGAAGCGGTGTTATTGTTGGGTCTAAATATTCGCAAATCATCGGTGACATTTGTTCAAAACTTATGAGGCAATAATCAGTATAATCCGGATCATTATAACCATCTTCTGAAAGTATCGCTCCATGTGTCCAGCAATAAGGCATTCCATTTGGCAAATCTGGAGAAGAATGATAGCTTCCCCTTTCATTTCCATTCCTGCACACCCAAAGAAAAACAAAACGGTGATAAAGATTACTAACGGTATAATAGATATCGTAATCCCAAATTTTATCTATGCTTGGTGAGGTTAAAGGCAAATTTTTTCCGTGTCCTAGAAGACCATAATGCTTTGGTTCGTAGGGATAATATGCATGGTGTCCAATGTAGAGGAACGTTGCAAAGGGAAAATAACAATCATGATTTTCGCCACGGGTGACATCTGCAAGCGCGTTGCTGTAGCTTGTTGATGATTCATAATTCTCCATATAGTTCTTGAAGTACGAATAGGCAGGTCCCATATCATACGCCTGTCCCCCCCATATTACAATGAACCTTTGGGGCTCAAAACACCACGTCATAATCTCATCAGTAACCCATTGAACATAATTCAACTCCGTATTGTTAACGGGGTTACCCGCATCACATACATGGATTACGCCAGAGCGCCCCCAGTTTCCCTGATCCCATCCTGATGCAGCTTCAACAGGATTGATTGCTATTAAAGGCAGAACCAGCAATAATGAAAGCAATAAAGCACCTGCAGCTATACGAGCTTTTTCCATTCGTTTTCCCTCGTATAAAACACTGAAGTACCCTAATTATGATGGAGCATTAACACTTTTAAACTTTTTGTATCACTTTCAATACTCATTAAATTCTCAAACAAGGATTTTGTTTACCAACAATCTACTTGTTTACTTTCTAGTTTCCGTTAAGT